>JAJZTL010000134.1 GCA_021848965.1 Pseudomonadota bacterium | reverse complement strand
GTTTCCATGCAAATCACCCAAGTTATCCCCGCAATAAAATGCGGGAGTATGACATAAAACTAGGGTGGTCAAAATTGGACGCTGTTTTACCCTATAAACTGGTCATTTTTGCACGCTGATTGACATATCAGGAAAGTCGTAAGGGTCTAAGATAGTTTGATTGTTAGGATGGTACAGACTCGTTTTATCGTCTTGATCGTTAAAGTCTGGAAACTCACCGCGCCCTCTAAGTCCATAAAAGGCTTTTTTGAGGAACTCAGGTGAGGCATGGGCTAGTTCATAACTGGGCTCAAAGACATCGTAGTCTTCACTGTCATAATATACGATTTCTGTATCGTCTGAATGGCTGCTTCGTATATGCTCGGTTTCGTAGTCGTAAAAGTCGTCAAAGTCAGGAATCATGGGGTTCACCTAGGTTAGTTGTGCTGGTGAAATGATAGCCTAGATTGTTTCATTTTTCCATTAACTATGTAAACTAGCTAAGCAATGAAACGATGTCAAGGGTAGCAGGCGGGAGGCTACCTAGCTAGATGGGTGAACTAGGTGGAGGGGCTAACCTTCCTTCCTCAAAAATATTTCGATTGTTATGAACAGAAATAAAAGTGTATGGAAATAGCCCCCTAAGCCCACCAAAATGAGCAAAGAACAGACAGTTCTTAAATGATTATCAGTCTAATATCCTAGACGTTTTTTTAAGCTATTCATTAGAGCATCAGATCAATAACTCCATGGTGCAGAGATAATCTGTTGATGTTTTTCTTTTTTTCTTAATTCAATTTCTTCTTTTCTATGTTCTATACCGAACTCCATGCAAGCTTCAAGAGACGATGCTAAATAATCATGCCCATAGTTTCCAGATTTAGTACGAGCTCCAAAATCATCAAAAACAAACAATTTTATTAAATAGTTTTTAATTTCACTTGTAAGATAAGTATCAGTCTCTATAGTTGCTAATGGAAAAATTCCTTTAATGTCATATAGAAAATTAAGATATCTTAAGATGTCATCAAAATAAAACTTATTGAAAGTCTCATGGACAGGAATTAATCCAAAAGCTCTTTTTACCCCAGAATTAATAAACTCTCCATTATGACTATGAATAAAATAATGTTTGTATTTACCATTTTTATACCACTCAAAACCCACATCCTTACCAGTACCAAGTGGACGTATTTGGTATCGTATTCTAGGCATTCCCCACACATCCTTTAAATATTATTTTTTTATTTCTCTAACAAAAAAGAAAACAACAATACTTAATACTGTTGCAATGAAGATACCTGGCGCACCAAAAAACGCCCCGACAAAGTACATAAATAATATTTGAACAAACAAGTATTTATTATAAATATTCACAACTTTTACTCTTTTTCAACAATTTCTTTCCGAGATGTGTGCAACTTTACCAGACAATAGCAATACCAATAAGATAAGAACTGTAATCCAAGAAAATATAGAACCAAGCAGAGAAAATATCGCCCCGCCTAAAACTACCATTCCTATTGATTCATCTTTTCCATTTTGAATTCTTTTTATTCCTTGAAAAAACATGATAATAAAAGCTAGAACAAAAGCAGCAACTACACCTGAAAAATACATAAAAACCACCAAGACAATATAAAAAAACCATTAATAAGTCGTCATTTAATTTCAATATTAGCAGCTATAACAATACCTATAATTAGTCCAATCCATTCACCCATTGCAAAGCCTAAAGCAGGCACTCCAATCAGAATTAGTAAATTAAAAAATGCCATGATTTACCTTATTTTTTAATGTAATTTATTTTTTATGCTTTCATAAACAATATCAGATGAATCATCAATAAATCCCATGATTCTATCATCAAAATCATCCATATCAATTTTTGCACTATGCTGCAAAACAAACATTAACAACAGTTTTATATAACGTCTAACTTCAGATAGATTTATACTACCCTTATTTGTTGAGTTCGGATCCTTATTCTTGATAATTATTAATAAATCAAAAACATCTGAAATTGGCAGTGAAATCAATTTTTCTTTTTCTTTATTTATAGCTATTTTTGCGATTGTTCTATCTACAGCATTAGGTGGCAATCTCATCGCCTCAGAAACAATTTTCATGAATTTTATTTCATTCTCATCAATAGTCCCATCAGCATAGGTCATTTCTATCAATGCTTGCATGTAATTAATTTTATCTGTTAATTCCGTTGGATAAATATCAGGCAATTTATTAAGCTGGTTACTTCTAATTTTTGTTAAAACATCAAGAAAATCAATTTGAGAAACGCCAAAATTTTGGCACAGCATAACTAAACTAGTTAGCTCTGTATCGTCTACATCGCCATCCAAAGTTGAAAGGATAATTAAGTCACGCACTAAAGTACGTTTCCAATTACTATTGCTTTTGAAAAAAGAAAACAATCCCACGCTTATGCTCCTAATAAGTTAGCAAGACAAAAAACAATCTAACGAAGCGCATAAAGGGATGTAGTTGAGGACTGACATTCACAACCTTCGTCTAAGTACCATTTGTATAAAATGTAGATTATATTCCGTGGATTGTCAATCACATTCATAGCAAAATCTTGTGCATGAATGCAAACAGTCTCACTAACCTACAGAAAATTCTAGCTAAGAACGTCAAATCTAGACGTAAGGCGTTGGGTTTGTCGCAAGAAAGGCTTGCGTTAGATGCAGAGATTGACCGTACTTACATTAGCCAGATTGAACGTGGAATTAGCAATCCATCTTTGTTGGTCTTGGTAAAAATTGCTGATAGATTAGATTCTGAAGTGGTTACGTTGCTTTCCGTGTTACCCGACAGACACCCTCAAACCTAGCACTTTGTCTTGTCCGTCTGCTAGATTCCAGAGCCTTGCGAAGCAGGGCGTTAGTTTTGTTACCAGCAACTAAGCCACCCCTGAACGAAGTTGAGGGGCTTCTCTGGCACTAATGACAGTAAGAGCAGTGATACTACCTGAGCATAACTTTAGACAATGTTAGTTGTCGTCCCGAAGGGCGTGAAGTAACTTTTTACCAGTGCAACGCACTGAAAATTACTTACGACAACGGGAATTGTCGAACCCGAAGGGCTTGAGTTATGAACAGGCTTCTTTGGCAAGGTAAGCGTGAAGCGATGACAAAAAAGGAAAGATGAAGCGAAGCGAAAGCTGTTTTTGTCAGTCGCGAACAGACAGGCAACGAACCCACAAGCCTTGTGACGAGCGTTAGCTGGTCAGACCATAGATAAGGATAACGAAACTAGCTAGGACACCCCTGAGCGTAGCTGAGAGGCTTAGATAGCAGGATTGATTAAGCAACCTAGCTTACCGACCTATGGGGGGGAGTGCCGCTTAGGTGTGGATTGGGATTAGTTAGAATGAGCTGAAAGACTCTGAGCTCATTTTTACCAATAGATCGAAGTGTTGAGACGTGTAGAGTATTTTGTGATGCTAGTTTGTAGGTTATAGGCGATTCGACACAGCTTGCCCGTCAAGAGGCAAAGCTGGGGCGATAGCATCACAACATCATTGCCATTTTAAAACCAAACTGATAAAGTTATTGAGACCAAAGTGCAACCAACTGCACCCAACAACACGAACCCTTAAACATCAAAAACGATATAAAACAACTAGGTAGAGTGGCGGAATTGGTAGACGCACTGGATTTAGGTTCCAGCGCCGCAAGGTGTAAGAGTTCGAGTCTCTTCTCGCGCACCACTAATCAACAAGTTAGCAGCAATGTTAACTTCCAAAGTCTATATCT
>JAJZTL010000133.1 GCA_021848965.1 Pseudomonadota bacterium | reverse complement strand
CATTCTGTTTAACAGGTAATTGTCATAACACTTCTTATCAAGCCAATAGTGACATGTTAGAAGTTATTTCACGTTTAAGTCTATTAAAAGAAATACAAAATGATATTAGAACGCAAGGAAACAGTAATTTCCATATCTTCAAAGGAAAAGAACAAAAATGTAGCCGAGATTGTCTTAGCTTCAAAGACTGCTGTGGTGGATTAAAGGGATGGGGAATCTCTTTACACATTGCAGGCTGCTCACCCACAGAAAAAGAACTGGCTAAAATGAGAGAACAAAGCCTTTGTCACCAAATTGGGACTTATTGTTCGAAGAAGATATTGGGGAAATGTGTGACTAAAAAAACTGGCTTTTGTTGTTTTGGCTCTAAATTTGCAAGGCTTTTACAAGTACAAGGTCGAGCTCAGTTGGGTTTGGGATGGGGTACTGCAGAGTGCCCAGATTGCCGAGGTCTAACAGTTCAAGAACTCTCTAGGATTGATTTATCCAAGATGAACTTTAGAGAATTGTTCGAAGATGTGATGCGAAAATATAAAAGGCCAGATCTAAAGTCCCTACAAGAAAGCACCAGTCAAAAAATAAATCAGAATACCCAAAGGATAGAACAAGGATTAAAGCAGAAAAAGCCGATGCCAAATTCCGGGATTCTAGAGGGCCATAAAGATGGTTTATAAAAATTTACTCATCATATTCACCCTTATAATTATACCAACAGCATTGCAAGCGGCTTTTTTTAAAGAAAAAGCTTCTGGTTGGCATTGGTATCAAGATCCTATCGTTGAGCCATTGCCCGAAGAAATTGCTCTGCAACTACAACCGAATTCCTCACCTGAGTTAAAAACACCCACTGAAATCATTAAGAGTTATCAAAAGGAATTAGAAAAAAAACTTCATCAGGCATGGGTAACACCAACGGCAAAAAATATTAAAGCATATCAAGAAATGCAGCGTGATTTAATGCAACGATCCCAAAAATTTTCAGAAACCTGGATGCAAGTAGTCTATAACAACCCTGAATTAGATCACACTTTAGTTGCACCCGTTAACCAAATAAGCCGCCATCTTTATTTAGATAAAGAAAAACAACAAATTGCAGAAACCATTCAAGGTTTAAAAGAAGAGTATGGTTTATTCTTTTTCTTCAGTAGCCAATGTGATTATTGTCATCAATTCGCACCTATTGTGCAACAATTTTCTAAAACACATGGCTGGGAAGTCATTAACATCAGTGCCGACGGCGGTACCCTGCCTGGCCTTACTGAAACCGTCATGAATAATGGATTGCTAGAACAATGGCAAGTCAAAATTTTGCCGGCATTATTTGCTGTTAATCCTAAAACCGGTGATGTTGTACCCGTTGCTTATGGGTTAACTTCTTTGGATCAAATGGAAAACAGAATCATGACTCTATTGAAAGATAAACGAGGTTAAAATGAGAAAAAATTTATTATTTCTTTGTTGTGGATTACTACTATTCTGTCCTTTAATTTATGCCTCTATTGGGGATGATTTAAAACAGTTTTTTGATAAAGCGGGTATGCATAGTAATATCAACAGCCCTGGCGTCTATCAAGATCAAGCCGCAGGTTATTATACCGGTGGTAGCTTTGTTACCCGAAACGCCGTTAAAAGTGCTCAACTTGCCACCATCCAAATGCCAGGCTATAGAGCGGGTTGTGGTGGTATTGATGCTTGGACCGGTGGATTCTCGCATATTAGCAGCCAAGAACTCGTGAATATGCTACGCAGTGTCGGTTCTAGTGCTGCAAGTTATGCCTTTTTACTCTCTATTCAAACCGTTAGCCCACAAATTTATAACATCATGAACGAATTAAATGCTTTGGCCACAAAAGCTAACCATTTAAATATCAATAGTTGTGAGGCAGCGGCCACCACCTTAGGTGGATTATGGCCAAAATCCGATCAATCGAGCAAACACTTATGTCAAGCCATGGGTTCAAATTTAGGCAGCTTTTCTGACTGGTCTGCAGCGCGACAAGGCTGTGGTGCAAAAGGGGATCGCGATAAGGTCTTTAGAGAAAAAGGTAGCGATGAACGATATAGGGACATGTTGGTGGGTGAATTTAACCTTAGCTGGAAAGCGCTGCAAATGAATGCATTTTTAAGTTCAGATCAACATTTATCGCAACTATTTATGACATTGGTGGGTTCCATTATTTCTCGAAAGTCAGGAGAACACTACGAATTAAAAACTTTAGCGGGGCATGCTGATAGAGATGATGTGTTAAACGGTCTCTTAAATGGTGGACAAACTCCTATTTATAGTTGTGACGATGAAAAATGTTTAAAGCCAGTTTTGAAGAATACCCAAATTCCAGAAACAGCAGCACTCCTTCGTAAGGTACACAAAACTTTAGAATTATTAGTCACTAAAATCTATGAAGATACTGAAATTACTCCGGAAGAAAAAGATTTCTTAAATGCTACGCGCCTTCCTGTCTACAAAATGTTAAATGTTGCCACCGCTTATCGTAAAGGTGCCGCTCCTTTAGATGTTCACCACTATGGAGATTTAATTGCCTTAGATATTTTATATAAATATGTCCTAGAAGTCATTGATATTGTCCATGACAGTGTCACCCAGCTTAAATCCATACAAGTGGATGATTCTCATGTTGAGCGCTTCCTAAAACAATTAAGGAGCGCCAGAGAAAGAATTATGGTGCGACGTAATAGCGCCTTTCAACAAATGGACAGCGTATTGTCTTTTGTACAAGCAACTCAAGTCATTGAAAAACAATTGCATGTGATGTTAGGCAGTGTTGCCAATGAAAATAATTGGTATTAATTAAGAGGTTTAGCCAAAATGGAATACAATATTATCACCTTTGGAAATGGAGAAGTTTTAAAAGGAATTTTTGACGCTATTGCCACGTGTTTAAATGCCCATTCGGGTACTTTATATGTTCCTTTGATTCGCTTAAGTATCATTATTGGCGCTCTTTGGGCAGCTTTATATGCCATTTATGGGGATTATATTAAAGCAATCACTGGTTGGATTATTCCGATGTCTGCGATTATGCAGCTTTTATTTGTTCCGCAAGCAACGGTTTGGATAACAGATCCGGTGACCCGATATCATCAAAAAGTCGATCATGTTCCGTATGGTCTTGCCATGATTGCCGGACATATTAGTAAAATTGGGCATGGTATTACTGAACAAGTTGAAAGAGTATTTGTATTACCCGATGATTTAAAATACCAACAAACAGGTACAATATTTGCTTCCCAATTATTACAACAGGCTAAAACCTTTAGAATTACTAATGAAGATTTGGCAGAAAATATGCGCCAATTTGTGGGGCAATGTGTGGCTTATGATGCGTTATTAGGCAGAAAATATACCATCGAAGAATTGAGACACAGTGATGACATCTGGGGCATGGTATCCGGTCAAGCTTCTCCTGTACGCTCATTTTTATGGCGCAATTTAAGGCAAGAAAATCAGTCAAGAACCAGACCTCAAATTGTCACTTGTAGAGAAGGCGTTACCCGCTTTAATCAACTCTGGAATAGCGAATTAAAACGCGCATCATCGCTTTTTGGGAAAAAGATTTTTGGTAAAAATAGTTATATAAACCCACAAGCCGAGCTTTTAAAATATTTGCCCCTTGCCTATGAAACCTTAACTGATATGGCCAAATCTGCTCAAGAAATATTAAAACAAAATATGATGATTTATGCCGTGGTTGATGGCATTGAACAAAAATCAACAAGCCTTGGAAATGCCCCAAATTTTGCAGTAAGACGGGCCTATCTACAACAACGTTCCACTTATGAAA
>JAJZTL010000037.1 GCA_021848965.1 Pseudomonadota bacterium | reverse complement strand
CTGGACAAAATGACTCCAGATGAGTTTTACTATGACCAGCTACCACAACAAAATAAGGTAGCTTAACTAGAGCAGAGTATCACTTATAAATAAGCTTTTAGTTGTTCAAACATGTGGGACCACCTCTGTTTCAGGATCATAGTCTTGCTGAAACTCATCAACAAAATCACCTAGACTTGATTCAATATCCAGATCTTCATTTAGCGTGATTACGATAGTTCGAGGCATACCAGTATCTAAATACATGGTAGAAACCAAAACTCGCTGTCCACAAAGCTCAGTAACGCAGAAAAGTACTCCCATCACCAGATTTTCTTCAAACATAAGCTTGGCATTGTCAGTTTGGATATAAATACATAGATCAGGAAGATTGATAATATAATTCGGTATGACTCCATCGAAACCTGTTTTCAGAATTTCATTAATCACAATATCTTCAAAACGATAAATATTTTTGGTCAGCATCCAGTTCCCAAGTGTTACCAATTCTCCTGTGGTTACTGGCAGCTCATCGAGCAGTTCTTTAGGGATATGATCACCGACTTTGAGATTGCTTGCCCATGCAGGTTTATAGCCTTTAACACCTTTAATATTCTGTAAAGCCTGCTCATATACAGATCCGTTTGCGGATTTGCCTTTATCAATTCCCTTACCAAAAGGCAGATTGTTATTATAATTGTTGAGCATTTTTTCAATAACACTTGTCTGCCGTGCTATTTCGTTCTCTTTTGCGATTCTGGCCTGCTTAAGCTCATGGTTGCAATCAAGTGCTGCGTAGATCCAATCGTCCCATGTCAGCAATAATTGAATATCATCGGAATGGTCTTTCCTCATTTTCTGATTGTATATTGCTCTTTGCTCAATCTTTTTCATTACACCAGTTAATTCTGTTTTCATGTGGTTGAGGCGTGTAGAAACAATTTTTAGAGGTAGAGCGTAAGAGTTAGGTAAGTTTGCCATTATTTAAAACCTTTCGTGGAAACTGAGCCATTGCTAAAGTGGCATAAAGTTACATTGGCCATTCAGCTGAAGAATATTGTGTTTTACAACCAAAAATCAAATATATTATTGAAATAAAAGACTTTGATACTATCTTGAATTCATCCTTAAAGTGGCATTATCTTACAGGATCAAGTCATACAGGATTCCCCTTAACTCATCTTGAGAATTAAGGTGTTTGTTCAAAAAGTATCGAAATACTTTTGACTGATAGTTATTCTTAATGATAAAAAAAACTATATCTGGCTTTCCATTGTTCTTGAATGAGGGTGAATATGTATAACTGTAATATTCAATATCATCATTATTTCCCTTTCTTAGCAATGTATGGAAACTATTAACAAGAAAGTCAAAACAAATATAAATTGAGAAATCTGAAAACAAGCTTTCCAAAGTATCTCTATTTAAAGAATAGGTTATTAAATTTGTTTTGTAAGGAGCACTAATATTAAAAAACTGACAAAGTTTAATTACATAAGCTAATCGATGTGAACCACCTCCATTTTCAGCAGCAATACCTTTATGCCAAGAAAATTTGGTGAAATTGGAATGGTTTCTTTTAAAATCTTCACTATGAATAATCTTATCAATCTTTTCAATTTTAAAATCTAGTATTTCTTTTACTACCTCTGGACTTAAACAGCGGTTTCCTTTTGTTAAAGTATATTCCCACCAGTCATAAACATTATCAAATAAATTATAGAAGACTGCATCACGGGAAGCTTTAATAAATTTAACATCTGCTAGATTTAATGTGTAATCACTGTCATGTCTATCGATTAAACTATTTAGTATGGAAAATAGCTTAGAACGATTAGATTCCATATTTCGATTATGAGTGACAAGTTTATTATTTTGATATTCCTTAGAATCTAAATCTCTTAACAAATGTAGGTTAAGCAGCTCGAAATAATCAATAAACTTCTCATTTTTAAGAATATGTGTCAGCTTTAAAAAGCTAGTTCTATTACGCTGTAAGTTGTTTCTTGAATAAAACTTATGGTACTGGTAAGCATCATAGATAAAATTAAGCATTGATTAATTCCCCTCTGACAGACCATACTCGTTTGGAAGCTCCATACTCAATTTTAGGAACGCATTAGTATCTTTGAATCCTAATCGATGAGCAATCAAACTATATATAAAATTATTCCATACAGCTGGTCTAGGGTTACGATGTCGGGTACTACTTGGATCTGTTACCCATCCTCTAAACGTATTATATTTGACACCAAAAAGTGTCTTATTATCCGCTGCATAGAAGTTAAGATTCATATCTTTTATAAGTGCATCAAGCATTAATGTATTCTTATGCGTAGGCGAATTGATGAGGCTAGTTAGTCTTTGGACAATTAAATCGTCCTTTTTGGCTTCTTCTTGTTTTGGAAGTTCTAGGCAGATCTGTTCCTTATTCGTACTGGCCAGAGAAGCGGAAATATAGTTTTCTAATACAGAATTCAGATCCTTTTCAATTATGAAATCGTGAAACTCTTGATAAAATTCAATATCATGGGCTTTTTCTGATGAGTCCTTGTGACAATATTCGTGTATCAGGATCAATAAAAGTCTTAAATATTGTTTTTCGTTAAAATATTTTTGAGTATTGGTACTGAAAACAATGTAACCACTGTTGTTAGTCCAAGCTTCTGCATCTGGAGCTTCACCAAGATGAATTACACGCTTTTCTTGATTGAAAACACGGCCATGTAGTTCAAACAGGCGATCATTGATATGGTTCAGGAAATTTAAGTACTGTTTACCATCAGAGGTTAGCTCGTTATCAGCAAAGATCTTTCGATCTTCAACCAGTGACTCAATAGCCGTGCTGTAATGTATGTCTTCAGGTACATCATAGAATTTATTGCTAAAGCGATTGAGCATGGTTTTAATAATGAACAAGAACTGTTCTAAAGGTGACAAATAAGTTGCCTGTGCATTAAAATCTTGTTGCCATGCAGTTCTATAGGAATAATAGAAGTTATTCAAAAATGATCTTAATGTACTATTCTCATCTACAATTAAAGCATCGAATTTGCTCTCAATTTTTTCAACTTTTGTATAATCATAGTCTTCATTAAAAAGCATAATGGCTTTAGTACTTACTAAGTCAACAGCAGACAAAGTTCGGTTCTTGTAATCTTCAAATAGTGGAGATCGGAAAGCTTCAAGAATAATTTTTGCGTCATAAACAGTTTTATTTTTGATGATATTTTCAATAATATGAATAGCAGCACTCTCATCTATAACTTTCTTCTTTTTTTTATTTTTTTGAACTTCTCTATACAAAAACTTATTTAAATATTTTTCTTCATGTAAGTTTGTGATGTTTGAAATAATTTGTTTGTATATTGGACAGCGATCTACTATAACTTCATTTCTGGAAGCTGTAAGCATAAACGGCTTTTTGCTGATAATGATACCTTTTAATAGGCTTTCTTCATACCATGTATAAGGAACTCGAACGCCAAGATTATATATTTCAAAACTATCGGCAGATCTTTTTAAAATATAATATGCAAGGTCATCTTCAAAAAGTATATCGCCTTTATTTAAGGTAGAACGTATTTTTCTTTTGGGTGTATTTAAAAGATCACCATTAAAATAGACAGGCAAATCGATGTATTCAATAATATCCTTTAGATTTTCTTTAAAAGATTGAATTGAGAAGTTATCTCTACCATACTTTTCATAAATAATGCCTTTAATCTCACAACCTTTAACTTTAGAAGTTTTGACTTCATCAAAATCAAAACCCAAAGTATCGCTTTTTTGGTTCAAAGCTTCTTCAATATCTACTTTTAAGGCGAATTGATTGCTGAACCATTCCGTTGAAGCATAGTTAAAAATTTGACCTCTGCCGAGACGAAATTTCCCAAAAATTGCATCACCCTCATCATGAGGAGCACCGAACCAAGCAAAGTAATTTTCAATTGTATCTTGGGTAAAACCTTTACCGTTGTCTTTAATTGTGAAATGATATTTTTCATCAATTTCATTGACGTGAATATCTACTCTTGTTGCACCTGCATCAAGAGAGTTCATAACGAGTTCTGCAATCGCTTTATCAATTCCACTCGCTTGATCTTTGATCGCACTATGAATAAAACTAGGGTGCAGCTTAAAATTGATTAGTGTCATAGCAGTCATTCTATTATGTTCTTTGTACATAATAGAACTATTTGAGATATTTTCAAAGTTTTAAATTTGTCTTTATTGTTTTTATTTAAAGTAAGGCAACCCACATGATTTGTGAGTTGCTGAATCTTGTACTTTATTTGTATTTATGTTCAAGATAAAAAGGCATGAATTTTGGTGCAGCCAATGCAAGTGCTTTCATACGTTCAGCAGGTATAGGGTGTGTACTTAAAAGCCCTGAAAGTTTGTTATTAGATCCTTTTTGCAATTCCCCCATTTTAGCCCACAAACTAATCGCTGCGTTTGGGTTATAACCTGCTTTGGCTGCTATTTGTAAACCCAAAAGATCTGCCTCACTTTCCTGATGACGACTAAAAGGTAGTGATAGGCCTAATTTCGACACGTAATAGGTTATGGTTTGCGCATCACCGCCAATTTGACCTAGAGCCAGATTCGTCACCAGATCCGTTGAAGCACGTTCTCGTCCATGTTCAAGTAAGGCGTGTGCAATTTCATGACCAATAATTGCAGCAAGTTCATCATCGGTAAGTTTAAGCGTAGTAATCATGCCCTCAAAAACCGCCATTTTGCCCTGCCCTGTGCAGAACGCATTCACCGTTGAGGTGTTAATGACGTGCATTTCCCACGTCCAGTCTTTAGTAGCAGGTTTAATAGTTTCAACTTGTGCAGTAATGCGCTGTGCAATAGTGAGGACTCTTTTGGTCATATCTGGTTTTCTATCCAGTACACCCTTACTTTTATAACCATTCATCAAATTTTGATAATTCTGGTTCGCCTGTGTGAAGTACTCACTGGAGGGAATCAGCATAAACTGCTTACGCTGTATGCCAGATAACTGAAAATTTGTTGTTGTCATGCAGCCTGATAAAAACATGCAAGATAAAGTGAGAACAAGTTTGTTCTTAAGGTATACCATTCGATCTTCCCTCTCTCTGTGGCTCAGCCATCAGTAATATTAGATTTATCATATTGGAATAAATGACACAGCATAAAGAGATTCATTCTCAAATGAAACACTCAGTCTGTAAAAAGTGCCATCTACTCAAAAAATATTTCTAAACTTATTATATGTTCTTTGTACACATTAGGGTTAATCAGTTTGTATGTTCTTTGAAACATCTTTAACAATTAAATATTATATGTTCATTGTACATATAATATTTAATATGTACAATGAACATAAGACGCAATGAGAACTGCTCTATGAAATTGAACGATCAGCTTGAACTTGATATTGCTACTGAAGAAATTCAAAAACGCCGAATTTATTTAGGGTATACGGTAGATATTTCTCATATTTATAAGTTTCGTATTGCAGTCAATTGGCATGGTGTTTTGATCAAAACCAATAAAGACCATCCAGACTACACTTCAATTCTTGAATGTGACAATGAGGAGGTTGCAGATCTGGTATTGAATGCTGTTAAAAGGGCAGTTAAGCGCAGAGCTTATATCGTTCCTGAATTTGATCCACTTGGTTCTTACGAGGTTCAAAAAATTAGGATTAGTTTGTGGATCAGTGCGGTCGAAAGATTGCTTGGTTACGAAAAATCTCAAGAGTTCAGAATTATAGACAGCAATTTTAAATTGCATTAAAAACTTCTACCAAAAGGAAAATGCACAATGAATATCATTGAACGTATGGGTGGCCATATTGAAGCTAACAGTCTTCTTAAAAACCCCTTAGCTAATAGAGCCACCGACTTTGACTTAAAACTAGGACGTTTCCTATGTCGCTTGGAACGTATCCAAACCAAAGCTTGGAGACATATAATTAATGCTGATGAAGAAGTCACAATCGATGATCCTGATCCAAAGGATCTCATCAACATTGGTGAGCTGTGTAAAGCATTGGTATCGCTTAATTCAAAGCCTATTAATGCCCCATGTATAATTTGGAATGAATTTGACAAGGCATTCATAAGCAGCATAGCAGCCAAAGGAAAAGCATTCTATTATACGATCAATATCGATGATGCAATGCGAACCACTGTAGATGAGGCTTTAGATATTATTCTGCACATGAATTGTAGAAGTGAAGTAAAATTGGCAATGCAAATACACCATCTACAAAGCGAGTAAATTTATGGCCATAACACGACCTGACTGGATAACTG
This sequence comes from Pseudomonadota bacterium, assembly GCA_021848965.1. GTDB lineage: Bacteria > Pseudomonadota > Gammaproteobacteria > Legionellales > Legionellaceae > CABHON01. The sequence goes on along the minus strand of JAJZTL010000037.1, from coordinate 13,916 downwards.
ACCAGATGTGGAATGCAATGTGTAATGCCAAAATGTCTCTCCCCTCATCCATCGATCAAGCGGATCTTAGCAAGCCTTTTGTCTACGACCGCAGTTATGGTGTTTTTTTCGTACCTAGTGGATCTCATCAGGTTGCCATGTCCTTATTATTGGCATGGAAAAACCAAGAGAAAAATGGTGTACGTGTGGCTGAGAAATTAGGCCTTTCCTATAGTGATGGGACGGCTGATTATTATCTGGAACATATTCAGGGTACAGCCTTTCTGTCTTCAGTCGGTAAACGGATCTGTGCAGGGAAAAAAAGTAATTTGAATGAACTTGAAAAGGAATACTTCGGGATCATCAACTATTTGTTTGATTAATCATTTCCAGATCACGCCAGAAAAATTGATGACTCCAGTTCCAAAATCAACAGCTCTACCTATATATATTAATACGGTACTTGGCATAGAAAAGAGATGCACAAAATGTCTATCTTATTTTCCTTTTGATAATGAATTTTTCTATAAGAATGGGTTTAGGGATGGCAAACAGCAATGGTCTTCTTTATGCAAGCCTTGCTATGTAGTTGAGTATCGTGCAACTCGCAGTAGAAATAAATAAGCAAATTTTAAAGAGTACAGGAGACCTTAAAATGCTTAATAATTTAAATAAAACGTTTTATCTACCCATAATGGTTGTGCCTGTTTTAATTGTCCACGTCATCACGGCCAGTAAACTCAATTCAGACATTTTATTATTAAACATTTCCTTTATGGTCTGTCTTTTTTGCATTCTAGCATTTAGTGTTTTCTCAAAATTTTTCTATGAAAATATCATGGAGGATGTTATTTCTGAGATTTCACCACAACAACGAATTATGAACACGGGTATCATACTTTATTTTGTATTAACCATTCTATTGTGCATAATATTTTTTGGTATCAATCATACTGCTTTATAAGTATCGACAAACAGAGTAATGATTAATTAAACATATAAATGAATAACAATATTGAATTCAAATTTTCATATCACAGATTTTATCCTGATCTTGGCCAACGATATGATCCATATTAGAGAATGTGATCCCTGATTTAGACTTTTTAAAGGTTAGATCCATATCTTCACGATAAGCCTTTTGAAACATGAAATATTGATACCCTTTTAGACTATGGCCAGTACATAGTCTATCTAATGCGACACTCGTATTGAACAGGAACGGATTTTCAGTATTCAGTTTCAGGTTATACACTGATTTAATATAATTATTCTGAATAATGCTTGGCACAGGCACTAAAAAATAAAAGGCAGCAATAGCGATCAATACAGGCGCATTAGCCGTGAAAAAGAAACGTTTACGCCTACCTACTGGAACAAAGCCAATCACCATATAAGTCGCTAGGCCTGCTGCCATATACGCCAATAGTAAGATAATGAACCAATCCATATACAGCATCGAAATGTAGTCCACGCCTATACCCTTTTAACATATTCATATATAAATCACTGAAGCTTTATCTGTAGCACGTCCACACTTTCAACAGCCCTACAACACCCTAATTATACTATATCGAGTTAAGCCTGCTACAAAATATTAATGTAAGCTAATAATTTATCTGATAAAATTTTCTAACAGTGAAAGAAAACATATATCGACAAATCAAAATAGCCTAAGCAGTTTTTACAGGTTTCAATAAAGACTCAACTCATTAAATACCTCCAGTACTTCCCTACCCTAAATTCCATTGTCGGGATTTCTACCGCCAATGGATCATACCATTAACGGACTAATTCCATAATCGGAAATAAGCGGACAGAAATGTGGCCAAAGATAAAAAGGGAAAAATACAGACAACAGAAAAAGGAAATCAGAGAATTAATATCATGAAAAATGACGAATAGATTTGCTTAGGCTATTTTGTCTCGCTTAAATGAAGTTGAGCTTCAATCAAGCGAGTGAATTTTAAATCAGAAAATCAGAAAGGTTTTTTCCATTAGCGAGTTCATTTACTAACCATTTCGGATGTTTACCTCGTCCTGTCCACGTCTCATCTGGATTTGTTTTATTACGATATTTTGGTTCGACAACTTTCTTAGGTTCTTTCTTAGAATTTTCTTGACCAAACTGGATCAACTCATCCAGTGACAATCCAACACCTTTAGCAATTTCTAAAAGTTGCTCATAAGCATTAATTTTTGTTTGAACTGCTTTTGAAGCTTTTAATTTTTCTGCCTCTTGGATCAGCTCACCTAATTCTACTTCGGAATAATTTTCTAAATCGAATTTACTGGTCATTAAAGTTACCCTTATTTTGATGTGTAAGTAATATAGTTGAAATTAGCAATTTGAATCAATGTAATTGATTATGTCCTCAATAATTTTTCTCATGGAATCTGGTTGGCGGAAGTTATTATCACTATACGATTTTATATCCTGTGAAATGACAGTTGAATAGACGAATAATGCAATAGAAGCAGACAGGACATAATTAAAATTTACTTTATCAAATTTATCAAAATTTACTTTTACATCTTCATTGCTAAATACCAAATTAAAAACTTGCTCAGTATGTTCAGCTGTAAATAATAGTTTATTATTAAACTTAGTAAATGCTTCGGAATATTTTAAAACAAGATTATCATATCCATCTTGTTCAACCGCTTCCAAAAGGAATTTTTTTCCTCCATTCATTGCTAATAGACTTAAGATATACTGAATCTTTTTAGCAATATTCTCTAAAGGATTAATGGCTCTTTGTAACGGCAAAGGATTTTTTCCAAGTGCAGTACTTACTCCAGATCTGGCAGCGTTCGCAATTTGTTCATCCCCTACAATTGTAGTCTGTTGCGTCTTTCCAGATAAACCCCACTGGTCATTAAATCCCTTTCGGCATACGCCTATGTAATTCGTTAATTTATTTTTTTTCTTTAAAGATTTGATATAGTCCTTAACTGCTTCGATAACAATCCTTAAATCTGAATCAGTATTATTCAAAACTTCACAGTTTGGCAAAATTTGCTTAATTAAGATTCTTTTTTCCTGAATTGGTATATCTTCATTTAGAATGATATGCCATTGTTTAGACTCAACCTCATTGGTGAGAGTTTTATACTTTTTTTCTAGTATTATCTTATCAATTTTTTTATAGCGTCCACGAATAAAGTCATATTCAATTGTATATGACATTAATTCATTTTCATTAAAATTACTGATAGCAGGCTTGATAGAATCACGAATTAAATATCTATCTTCTGGACGTTTCACTTGCTTAGGATCTAGATAGCCTAGATATGCTTTAAAAGTCTCAAAATCAAGTTCGGTCTTATCACCCAATGATTCCAGTAGACAATAAAGTAAACTTTCATTCTTTCCTGCTTTTTTTCCAGATGCAGTTAAAGACAAAATATTTGTCCAAGAAAAGAGATGCGTGAGCTTCTGAACCGAAATCGTATCCTGAATAATTGAAGTAAAAAAAGATGGTAATGAATAAACCACTTCAATTTTAGATAGATTATTTCTAAGTGTACGGACTACTTCTTCATCGGTCTCAATCTCTGATTCATCCTCAATGTCTGAAAAGAATAAATTTGTAGAATGAGTCTGATCATTAGAAATCAAGGAAAAGTCATTAATAAAATTAAAGTGTGATGTAATAGAACGATAACCCTGCTTATTCAATAGATCGATCTTGATATTATTACCTTTCAGTCGCTCAAGGTAAGCAGATAAAGTTTTTAGACTTATCGTTGTAGATCCTGTTTTGAACAAAATTACATCTACAGGTATTCTAAAATTTATATTTGTCTCGGCACTCAATTGCAATTTTTGCTGCTTGATAATTTCACTAGCATGACTTAGCAAACATAACCAAATCTTGTGCTCTGCTACCGTGCAATGATGGGTAACATGAATAAGAGATACTGGTAAAGAAAATTCACTGGCCGTTTTAAACCCAAAAACATCAGGGTGATCAGCTGCTTCTGATACCTGTAGATCAGTTGTCATATCAGGAGCACAGCTCTCTGATCCTGATTCTAATAATGTTTCCATTACCATTCCGAAAAAATCATTTTTATCTTTATAACACAATTATATTGTGAGAAAAATAGACTTTTACTCACAATATAAAAAAAGACTTCATATTGAAGTCTTTTAGATGGCTTTTCCGAATGGTAAGCTCATAATATTGCTATACAAACTGCCCTTTTGATAATACTTCTCAAAGTACTGCGTGTAATTAAAACTATAAAAAACTTCAGTACCGACAGCGAAACTCACATACTCGCTGACTAGATTCGTTGAAAACAGCTTCAAAAATTTAAGCTCACGCTTGCTCGTCTTAGAGTGAATGACTTTACGATATTGTTCAACAGAAAATGAGGATGTAGCTAATTTCTGCATCTTCAACTCAAAATCAGATATTGTGATACCCAATCTGGTTGAAATCTCAGAAGCATTGACAGTATGTACAAGTCTAGAATCGAAAGAGTCCAAGACAGTGCTTCTTGCTTCCAAAGAGTACAAGTAATCGTTGATCATATTGAAAAATTCTTGGTCAGAAAGATCTATACGAAAATCGATGATGAAATGATCACGCCCACTTTCCAAGATAACCTTTTCTTGAAACTTAGGGTTTTGCTCACTCCAGTTCTTCGAGTCCTTTAAATTAAAAGGCAACTCTTTTTCAGGAAAATCTAATAGCGAAAGCTGAGTAGGTTTTTTTTCCACTTGATTCCAGTCTTTTTCCTCAACCACCCAATGGTGAGGGAAAATTGCCGTCATGGTTGTCATGTCTAAAGCTCACCTAATTAAGTTGGAGGAAACTCAATAATAATTTCATTACTAAGTCGTTATTAATAATAGAATATAATCTACTCCAACAAATATAACATAATTTTCGATATTCTTCTAATCATTTTTTAAATAAAAAAACTTTAAATCCAACAACTTACAACAGATATATATACTATTTCATTTATACACAAGTTTTATTTAAAACCTCACATAACTCTATTTAAAACCTCACAATATATAATAATTTATGATAATACAATTACTTAGCGTTAAGTCATTTTTCTATTTAAAACCTCACAATATGGATCTAAGATCTCACCAGTTCTATTTAAAACCTCACATAAAAATGCAAAAAGCAAATAAGATATTGTATTTTAAAAGAATATTTAAAACCTCACAAGATTTATCCAATATCTCACAACTTCTATTTAAAACCTCACAATACTATTTAACATCATGTTTCTAAAAGAAAAATTTCAGAACCTATTAAGTATTATTATTAGTTAATTATTTATATAAAATATACATAGAGCATCAAAGTCTGTGGAAAAGTATTGAAAGAGATCACCATTAAGAGTTATCCACAGCACTTATTCAAAACCTCACACACTTCTATTTAAAACCTCACAATATAAATTTAATTTATATTTTACAAATACTTATAAATTTTGAATAGTTCTATTTAAAACCTCACAATATAAATATTAAACCTCACAACTTCTATTTAAAACCTCACATAAAAAATAAAAAATTCCATAAGGCATTGTATTACATAAAAATATTTAAAACCTCACAGTTCTTATCTAAAACCTCACAAAGATTATTTAATACCTCACATCATAAGATTAAGGTTCTGAATTTTATAATTTTTTTTTTGCTCCTATAAATTTAAATTTATTCTTTAAATTTATCTAAATATAAGTAAGTGAGCAGTCAAAGGATCTGTCTTTAGAAAACTAAATTTTTAAAAATTCGGTATATCTTTTTTTTAAAATCTTTTCATTTTCCTTTTTTTTGTTATAGAATCTTATTTGCAAGAAACATTGCTATCACTACTTATACCCATACAACAGGGGAACAAATGATGAATAATAAACAAACAGATGATCTTGATCTAAGTCATCTACAGGCCATGAGTCGAAGCATTAATAATCCTGTGAATAACAAGGCTGTACCAAATAGAATTTTTTTACATTTAGACGGTATAGGTTATGCACCAGATGGAAATGAGTATGCTTTTGGTACTAACATTGCCACTAATGAAAAAATAAAAGTTCGATTGAATACTGTTGATGAACGTGTACAGGATATGATTCAGACTGGTCGCTTGAAATCTGAAAACCAAGCTCGTCAAATAGTTCAAAACCAATACGAACTATCTTCCAATCCAAGAAAAACATTGTCTGACAGAAGTAAAAATAATTCCGTTGCTTTAAGTTTTGACCAAAGTTTTGAAATTCCCTCTACTGATAACTATCGATCTTTTAGAGCACATTGGTTTGAATCAATTTCAACAAAACCATCTTCAGAGTTAATTATAGCTCCTGCGCATGTTCAATTTGTTTCTACTCCAAATACATCATTTGGCAGAGTAGAAATTATAGAAAATCATTTCACCATTGATCGAAATTCTGATACTGACAAAATTAAACAAATGTTTATGAGTGCTCTTAATCATGAAGATGAATATAGTGCTGAACGATCAGGAAATTTGAATTATATCCTACGATCACAAAACGATGGACAAGCTATATACAATGGTATTTTAAGTACCTATTTGCAACAAATACAAGCAGGTACTCGAAACATTAAAGTGCCTGCAAATATAAATACTACTCTTACTAATTTGATGTCTAACCCACTTATAACTGCAAATAACACACCTCAAAACAATGTATTGTTCAATCATGATTTAAACAGGATTTTAGTCAATAAGCTTTTAAATCAAAATTTTATACATAAGCTAGAGACATCAGATCCTCAACTTCAAAATTATTTACGATCTATCTCAACCAAAATTGAAAAGGGAGAAATATATTTAGATGCTTACACAAGTAGGAATATTTTCTTAGGAAAAGAAACGGTCAACAGCTATAGAAATAAAGCAAGTAGATCTCAGAGTCCACTTAAAATTTACAATATTTCAGAAATGGACGCAGCCACAAATCAACCAATACAGCATAAAGGCTATTTAGACACTATGATCGGCATTGAACGACATAGTGATACGTTGTCACCTTATGTAACTTTCACAGCAACTACAGATCCGATGGCTTTAGCAAATAAGCTTGAAAAATTGGATCTAGATGATGGAAAGCTTTCTAAAAAACTTATCTTAAATGAAGATTTCACCAAACATGCTTTACCACAGTATGTAAAAACTGGCCAAGATCATTCACGTCATCTCATAGAAGAATCCAAACGGAATCAACAATCTAGTAATTCACAATCTATTGATTTTGGATTTAATCGTTAATTTTGGTGGAATCTCGCTATGAATCAAACTGTAAATAATTTCACTTGGGTAAACCTAAATAACGAGGGTTTTTATACTCGTCCTGCGAAAAGACATCATAATGGCAAAGAATTTTTCGGCATTGAAGTAGTAGATCTTTTCAATAAACTGGATAAGTCAGCTGTTCAGAAATCCAATATTGAAATCCATAAAATTAACAAGACTAATGTTTTAAATATCTATTTTTTAAATACAAATATTAATTCTTTTGTAAATTTGCTAGGGCTTAATAATCAACAACTTATGTTTTATAAAACTACAGTTGGTCAATTAAATGATTCCTATGTCCGAGCAGTGAACGATGTAAGCACATATCGCTATCATGAAGCTATTCGTAATGCGACTAAAATCGGACTCAACGCCGATGGTCTTCATGTTTTCGCTACGCCTTACGCTCGATTTTTCACAAGTGATCCAAAGAAATTTTCGGACTTAAATAATTCCAGTTTTGAAGGTCAAATTCCAAATAATGAACTATGGAAAGTTTTTAAAGCAGGTCAAGAACACATCTTAAAACGTGGGAATATCTCTAAGTGTGCTTTAGGTTATGCAAAATATATTTTACAAAGTAACACTACCGTACACGAACATGACATTGATCAAGCTTTGAAGTTTATTTTAAACAATAATCAAGATCAAAATTATGATCTTGAGATTAACCCTACGCAAAAGCAATTTTTTTATGAACAATTGGAAACAGCTTTTAACGTTATGGCTTCAAAGTTTGAGGCAACGGCTGAAAAAGATTTTTTTGAGATTGTGAATTTACATAACAATCAACCAATAAAAAAAATTATCGGTGCAAGTGAACTCCAGTTACAGCAGTTTTCTACCCCAATCACTATTTCGGCTATATGCCAGAAATTGCTACTAGATGATATAAAGGGATCTAATCAAAAGAGTATTTTAGAACCCACCATTGGTAATGGATCTCTCATTACTCAATTTATTGACTCCCCTTTTCTGAATGTTGTTGCTACTGAAATTGATTCCAATCGAGTTAAGAATCTTCAAACATTTTTTAATGCGAACTCAATTGAATCAAATATAAAAGTTTTTGAGGGTGATTTCACCAAAATTCCATTATTGAATTTGAACAATCATCGCAAGTTTGATTATGTTATAGCCAACCCACCTTTTGGAAGTATTGATCGAGAACAAATTGCACTGATCTCAGCTGACGGTCAGCCTATTCAATTTCCTACACAAAGGTTAGATCATAAAATACTTTTAGAAACTTTAAATTTACGATCTGATAATGGACGCAGTGTTTATATCATTGGATCTGATAGTATCTATGATAAAGGTTTAGTTAAAGGGGGCAGCAAAACTCTCTTAAATTATCTTTATGACAACTACCACGTAGAATGTGCCCTAGAACTAGATGGTTCTTTGTATAAAAGACAAGGTACTAAAGTCAATGTAAGACTTCTAGTTATTGGCGAACAACTCCCACAATCTAGAAAGTATGATGTTCCTGATCATCTAGAGATCATTAAAACTGAAACGGATCTATGGAAAGTTTCAGAGGAAATCTTATTTAATAGACATGCTTCTAATCAGATCAATCAGTCAAATCAAATTGGTTCAATTGATAAGGAGACTTCCCTCTCAATACCCGATCTAAATTCTGTTGAAAGTACATCTGAGTTAGGTTTCTTCGATGAGGTCAGTACTCAAACTGAAGAAGATAATCCTTTTGAGCTTTATGCTGAAACGGCTGCGAAAGATGAAAACATCGATGTTGATCCTACTGAAGTTAAACAACATAGTTTAGATATGAACTTGCCAGAATTAGAATCATCACCTCCCCTCTCAGACTCTACTTTTAAAGATGGCAACGAGATTGAAACTGAACAAGAACAAGAAACTTTTGAAGCTAAATCATTGCAGGTAATGTATGTTCCTGTTTCACAAGTTTCAATTTCTAATTCTATGATTCCAAGTGATCAAGCTTTGTTAATCAAAGAGTCACAGGATGAACAGATCAAAACAATTTTATTGAAAGCTGAAAATAATAGAGAATTAGCTCTAGCTATTGAGAATGCAAGTGGCAATCCGTTTGATGGTTTTATTTTACATACACTTCAATATAACGATGTTGCTTCTCTTGCTAAAGCTTACAGCTCTGAACAGATTGATGCACTTACAAGTGCAATTCTTACATTTGAACATGGTAGATCATACATACTTGGTGATCAAACTGGAATTGGAAAAGGCAGAACTTTAGCAGGAATATTAAGATACTCTCTATTGAACAATGAACGTCCTGTATTCTTCACTAGAAATGCACAATTATTTAGTGATCTCTGGAGAGATATTGTTGATACCGATACTGCTCGGCTGATTAAAAATCCATTTATATTTAATGTAGATGGTGCAATAAGTTACAACAATGAAATTCTTTATAATCCGATTAAAACCAGTGAATTGGTTAGCCTATCTGAAATTGATAAATCATACGATGTAATTTTTACTACATATACTCAATTCTCTGGACGAAATCAGACTAAAGAAAATCTTTTACTCCGCAGCTGTGACCGTTCAACTCGATTATTGTTAGATGAATCTCATGTCGCTGCAAGCGGTGAGTCTAACATCAGCTACTTTTTAAATGTGTTAAAGGCGAACACTGGCGAAACTTATTATTCATCAGCAACGAGTTTGAAAAAGGCAAAAAATTATAATTTTTACTCAGATATTTTTCCTACACAATTTCAAGGTCAGTTAAAAAGTATTCTTGAAAACCAACCATCAAATGAGATCCTTGAAGCTATTTCTATGGCACTCGCTAAGGATGGTGTTTTTATGAGGAGAGAACATGACTTTTCTAAACTTGAGTTTAGAACGTATGACTCACCAAGTCATTACCAGACTGCAACACGAGAATTGTCTGACCAATTAGCTTCTGTTTTATCAAGAATGGCATACCTTTCTGGTGATGTTGATGAGAAAGTAGCAAAGATCAATGCTGAAATTAAAGCGAATATTGAACGTTCTAAAGAGTCAGGGTGGCAGGAGAATCGATTACAGGTCAACTCCATGAATTTTGCATCTAGAATGCACAACATTAGTAGACAAATTATATTAGCAGTAACTACACCATTAGTTATTGATCAAGCTTTAGAAGCCTTAAAAGAAAACCGAAAACCTGTAATTGGTCTAGAAAATACGGGTGAATCTTTACTAAAAATGCTTTTAGTTAAAGATGAAAAAGCCATTTCTATTATTGATGATATTAATGAGCTAAAGGGAAAACCAGAATTTATCCAAATTTTAAACCAATTGTCTTCAGGAGAAATCTCGCAAGTTGAATACAATAAAAACCCTTTAATACTTAACCTCAATAATCTTGAAGAAAAGCTCTCAGAGTATAATCACACCGAGAAGATTCTAGCTAAGCCACCCAATATCGCAGATCTTTTAGAAAGTATGTTGGATCGTTTAGATACAATCCAAATTAGAGATCGATATGGCTCAGTTAGATCTGAAACGATCATTGATGAAAAATATTTAGAATTTAAAGAAATAATTAGAGATGAAATAAAAAAACTTCCTGATATTCCTTTATGTCCTTTAGATCAAATGACTATTGCTTTAGAGGAAAAAGGTTATAAGGTTGGTGAAATTTCTGGCCGTGAATTTTGTTTACGCAAAATTAATAATATCGATGGTGTTGTTTACAAAGTAGAAAAAAGAACTGAAAACACACCAGTTGAAAAGACTAAGGCCTGTAGTGAATTTCAATCTGGAAAATTAGATGTAATGATTTTGTCTAGATCTGGATCAACAGGATTATCGCTTCATGCAATTCCTGTGAATGGTGGAAATCTTGCAAACTCTGATCATTTACGTCAACGTGAATTTTTGACTGCTCAAGCTCCTCAAGCTATTGATGAGTTTTTACAATTAATTGGCCGAGTAGATAGAAAAGGGCAAGTAAGTCATCCAATCATTTCTCAATTTGATACAGGACTACCTATTCAGCGTAAGTTTCTTATGATGCACAATGCCAAACTTTCAGAATTGAGTGCAAACATAACGAGTAATCGTGAGAATGTTAATAAGCAAGTAACAGATGTAGATCTTCTAAATAAATATGGTGATGACGTTGCTTATGAATATCTCAAAAACAATCGTGCATTAGCAAACATGCTAATCATAGATGTGCCTGAAAGGGAAGATAAAGCAAATACAGATGGCCTCATTAAGAAAATATTCAACAGACTTAATTTCGTAACAATCAGTATGCAGGAAAAGATTATAGATGATCTTACATTTGCATATAGTGAAAAAATCCAAAAACTCAATGAGCTTGGTATCAATCCATTCGTTGTTAAAGTTTGCGATTGGAAAGCCAAAACACTTGATAGCCAAGAAATAAAAACTGGCTTAGGCATATCAAATGTTAAAAATAAAAGTGCTTTCTTTGAACCTGCTTTTTATCAACGTGTTGAGTATGAGTCAGCTATCACTCCCCTAACTTCTAATGATGTCAATATTTTGGTAGATAAAGGTACTAAATTAATGACAACTCAACTTGCAAAACATTTAGATAACTATGATCCAAAAATGTTTGATGGTATCGAAATTGAGCCGAAAGATTTGCCTTTGTCCAGACTTCTTAAACTCTATCATGAGGTGCAAAAAGTAATTCTGACAAAAGAACTATACGAGTCAGTTAAACATTCTGCTACTCAAGGTTTTTTAAAGAATGATCTGGATAATGATGTTTTTGCAGACATAACAAATAGATTAAAACAAAACATCGATTTAGATGGTTTGAAATCGATAATTTCACTTAATTCAAAGGTTTTTTCACACGTTGCTTATCAGCTAGAAAAAGCGATGATTGTTGTAGATTTCGTCAACAAATTATCACATTTAGCAGATGAACATAATTCCATTAGTCTAAACTTTGCCATTAAAACAGCTCCATCACTTTTTGATTTGAAAGAAAGGGATAGTTTTGAGAATGCACTTATCAGAGTTACTTTTCCTAAACTAACATCGGTTTGTCTTGCTTCTCAAAACTATGAAGTTAAATACACGTACCCAAGTTTGGACGCAATCAAAAGTGACAAGTTGAAGTATTTAATCGAAGATGCGATCACCACTGAATCACATCATCGGAATGTAGGTACTGCGCTATTTTTACGCTCTGATACTCAAAAACTTTCATTAATGAAAGTTTTTGAGAGGCTAGAGATGCTTAATAATGAAAGTTCACTATTCCATAGATTTGATGAGTTTGAACCAATTAAAAAAGTGAAAGAGGCTACATTGCTTACAGGTAATATTATTAGTGCGCTAACAGTGGCATCTGTGTCAAAAGTTCATTCTCAATCAATTAACTATACAGATGTAAATGGTAATAGACAGAGAGCCTTACTGATGTCTTCAGATATAGACTTCAGAACATTAACTGACAAGATTCAAGGGCTATCGACTATTCAAGAAGCAATCACATATTTAAAAGCGATTGAAGAATCCCGTGAGAATAAGATTAGCTGCAAACTGCCTGAGTTCCAGATTACAAAATCAAATTCAGCAGGTAATCCTGTCCTGCAAATTTCTATAAAGCCATTTAACAGCGTGTTAGATAATTATTGCTTATTGGTTCAAGGAAATCGTTCTCAAATAAAACAATTTTCTGAAAATGAGAATCTGTTTAGACAGAAAAATGCAAATATCGAAAAAGGTATGAATCTTGTGCTAGTGGGTGATCTATCACAAGGATCTCGATCTACGCAGCAGGCCAATTTTTCGTTCAAAGAGTTAAGAGCAGTATTAACACATTTGTCTTCAGAGTTTTCGACAGTGAAGATTAACAATATCGATGAAACTGTTTTAAATAAAATTCGTGAGGTAGAACCAAGCGAGCTAATAAATTCATTAAAAAATTGAGGTGTAGCACATGAATCCTGAAAATAAAACTAATGAACATTTAAACCAAGATAACTTAGACTTGGTATCAACTTGGTCAAATTTAAAAAATAATAGTGCCCAAAATACATCTAAGTTTGGTAAAAATTTATCAGAATTTATATTGTCTTTAGATAATCAATTAACTGATAACAGGGTTTCACTTGTCAATCTTGATATTGTGGATGAAATTGAGACTAACCAAACACTACATATACAACTCAGAAATACAGCAGGTAAGCTGCTTTATATTGGTGCTGATAATGATTCAATTTCTCTATCTGAGTTAGATAAAGACAATATAGTGATAAATACTCTAGAAGCTAAATTTGATGATAACTGGACGGAAAAAATGAATGAATATGTTAATCAGGGTATGAATGAGGATCCTCAAGAACAGAACCTTGTTGATCAGCAGTTCAATCAAGGCCAAAACTTTGATGATCAGCAGTTCAATCAAGGCCAAAACTTTGATGATCAGCAGTTCAATCAAAATTTACAAGAACCTGATTATTTGTATGAAGACGTTGCATTCGTAGAGTATGAAGAAAGTACACAACATCTACCTAACTCTGACATTTGATGTGGTTCTAGGATTTTAGACCACGCCTATAAGTGATAATCTACTCCCCAATAAGCATGGGAAATGCTTGTTTTTGGAGTCAACCATGACACGAAGAAAACGTCGTAATCATTCAG
>JAJZTL010000132.1 GCA_021848965.1 Pseudomonadota bacterium | reverse complement strand
CCCCTGTTTCTCTATTAAGTCCAAGCATGTCAAAAATCATCATTAAGAGTTTAACTTTTGATGCATGACGACTCAGATCTTGCTTTGAAATCGCTTGTTGTTGTTCGATTTCATCTTTTTTTTGCGCCGCTTCCGGCCCATTTTGTAAGTCTTGATAATTCTCCAGTACTTTTTTTCCATCATTATCGAAAAAGTCTATATCATCTGGTCTAACTATATTTAAAGATAATGTGTTAGCAATCTCGAAACGTTGCATAGCTTGAACTTCTTCTTTTGAATTGGTTTCTTTTGCTTGGCATTGCTTGTACTGGTTTTCTGTTAACGTATTTTCACCACACAAAGCATTGTAGCGTTCTTCTAGTACTTTGTTTGCTGCCTCTTTTTCTTGTAAGGCAAGTAATGTTTTTAGCGTTTCACTGATAACACGATTAGATGTTTGCCATTCAATGCCAGCATTCATTAACTGTATGGCAAAAAAGGGTAAGGCATGATTAATTTGCTGATGTTCCAAGGCTTTAAGTCCAGCGGATAATCGTTCAAATCGCTCAAATAATGGATCGCCTTGAATCAATAATCCTTCTGGCGTTTGCTTTAAAGATAATAAACCAATGTGCGTGATGCCAGTTTTTTTATCAAAATAATTCTGTCTCTCGCCGAATTGCTGCATGTAATGCCGATAAGCTTCCGATAAGAGTACATCGGTATTTTCATTACCAAAGGTTTTACTGAAATGTTCAATCAACAATACTTCTCTTTGAATGGGCTGCCTTACACGGTTTAACATTTGATGAAAAACGGTGGGTGCCACGGTGCCGGTGTAAATACCTAGAACGCGATCAAAATAATCCGATTCAATAGAAATGCCGGATTGAATCGCGGGAGAAACCATCACAACATTAGGTTGTTCTTTTTCTAAGAAATCATCAGGATTTTTCAAAAAGCGTTGAACACGTTCAGTTTTTAATGTATCGGATGAAACCACTAAATAATCTGGCGTGATTTCTTTGAGTGTTTCTTCCAGTACCGATAACCGTTTTTTTGAATCCGTCACAATATAACAATGCTCGTTATTTTTTAAGGATTCTTGTACACAATGAAGGGTGGTTATTTTACCTTGAACACGTGAACAAACATTAATGGTATAGGGTACAGGTTGATGTGATGATTTGAGTGTCATCACAAAAATAGGGGTTTTTTCTTTGGCCGATTGTTTTAAATCATTCAGAGCAATTTGATTTAAGTCTGCATCGGCAATAAACACATACCGAGACTGCTGAATTAAATTGGATAAGCATTCGTGTGTTGGTTGCCTAAAGCACGGTTTTACTGTGCCGGAGGTAATCGCACGTAAGACTTGAGTATATTCATCAATGAACACACTTTCCGTTTTTTGTATAAACGGTTCAAAGGCTTCTTGAATAATCGAGTTAATAGTAATCGCTAATCCCTTGTGCTTTGATAAGTCTTGTTTGTCTTTTTGATAATGGGCAGTTTCAAATCGTTCAGCAACGCCTTGAGTCAATGCGCGTGTTGGGGTAATGATGATGGGGTAAGCCCCCTCTTCCGCCAGTTGTTGAAAATTTGGCTTCATCAGTAATTGTGTTTTACCGGTTCCCATAGGCGCATTTGTCACAAAAATGGCTTGAGGGTGCTCTTTCTTTAAATCATCCACGGATTTTACTAATTCATCCATCGAGTCAAACGTCATGACGATATAGTCTTCATTTTCTGGTTTTAATGAAAACGTTTGTGCGCGTAATGCTTTAGCGAAGTATTGTTTTTTTACAGAAATCCAAATGGATTTAACTTTATTTAGTGGAATAGCAAAATCAATCAACGCGAGGGTGACAATTTCAATTAAGGCATCATCATTAATTTTTAAAGGGTAATCCGATAAAAAGACTTGAAAGACATCACGAATGGCTGAAAAAATGTCTGATTTACTGGTATTTTTACCGGCATAAGCTAATCGATTGAGTGCTAATGCTTTAAAAGAAGGATTTTCTCGGATGTTAAACATCAACGAAGCTTCTAACTCTGATTTTTCGACAAAAATATCACACCAGTCTACATTTTTACCGTTTTTATCCGTTGGATACAGTAAAGTTCCTTGTGTTAACATCGCGGCTTTCGAGGCGTGCCAAAGTCCGGCGTTCGCATTGCCTTGAGAGGCTGTTGCTTGGTCATTATCAGCGGCCAGAATAATTTTTTTACCCGGGTGCAATTTTTTAAGCCAAGTAGCGACCGCAACCAAGTTATGACAGTTGAGCGTATTAATAACAGCAAAAGATGCAGGATGGTGAGCAAGTTGCAAGATAGCGTTTGCTGTAGCATATCCTTCACAAAGATAGACAAAGGCCGCTTTATCTAAGTTGCCAAAAAGCGCATAAGCATTTTTTTGTTGTCCAAAAAAGCGTTTATCACCTTTGGCGTTGATGGTTTGAATACCGCAAATTTCACCGGTTTCAATACTGGTTAAAGGATAAAGTAACAGTTTATCACTTTGGCGCATTAAGCCATTATTGAGCAATAACTTATTTTTAGCGTAAGGATGTTGCTGAATTTCGTGAGAAGCTTCTTTCCATTGTTGTAATTTTTTCTTGAAAAGGTCTTCTCGTTTTTTTGCCTCTTTCTCTTCTTGTTGTTTGGCGCGTTCTTGTCTTTCTTTGTTGAGTGCGTCAATAACCGCTTTAGGTAACGTTTTTTTTGAAGAGGTGTTTTGGGTTTTCCTTTCTTTGTCTAACGTTAAACTGTTAAAAGTTTCTTTGCCAAGTTTAAAGTTATTGACGGTGATTTTGACGAATGGTGCATTATTGCTTGTCCAGCTTAATTCACAAATATACCCTATTTTTTTTCGATCTTTTTTATTTTCTGTCTGACAATAACGCCAACGTTTCGTATTGGTTAATGCGTCTTGGCTCGGTGAAATTGCGCCTAATGATGTAAAGGTTGAAGAAATTTCATTCCAATATTCGTTAAGGATATTTTGATGGGTTCTGAGCACAGAACTAATGTTTTTTTGTTCAATCATGTCTAAATCTCTATTTATTACTAAAGAAAATTGACATTTATTGAGTCGGTTGCTAGAATTCTCGTTGCTACATTTGATTTTTAGCAGTTTGGTAGACTCAGCTGAATGTCAAGTCTTTAAAGCGGGGAAATTTCCCCGCTTTATTTTAGTATCCACGTGGATACTAATAGTATCTTTCTAAAAAAAATTCTTTTATTTCATTTGCAATATCATTTAAATACCTATTTTTACTTTTAATTTTTTCAATTAATTTTTTAGAAAAATCAATTGACTGACAATTGTTGCTGTTTGTTGTTATTGTAAACATATAATCATTATCTTTATCTGTTATTGTTATTTTTTTATTTGTTTCGTTGTTTTTTATTTTTAATAGTTCTTGCTCTATTTTTCTTGCACCATATTGGCCGTTTCGTATTTTTTCAGCAAAACTAATTAATATATCTATATTTATTTCGTCTTGATTTGACAATCTTACTAATTCAGAAGCAGTTCTTGATGAAACTTTTCTGAAATCAGATATGGCGTCAAAAAGATTTTTTTGTATTTTAGAGTAAGATAACAACCTTGATACTTGTAATTTGCTGATTCCTAATATTTCAATTAGATCTTTTTGAGATATTATCCCTTGCTCAATCTTATTAGCATAACTCATTCCTTTTGAAAATTCTGATATATCTTTTCTTTTATCATTTTCAATAGCTTGTTGTTGGCGGTCAATTATAATTCCCTACGGCGGACAACTATTGAATCATTAAAAATCTAACCCAATGCTCTATAAAAATGGAGTAAAATTATGCCATAGTTTCCTCCTGTTTTTCACGTTT
>JAJZTL010000036.1 GCA_021848965.1 Pseudomonadota bacterium | reverse complement strand
AAAAGTAAAAATACAAATGGCCAGTAAAGTACGCTCCTACAATGGCTTAATGGTTCATATTTTTGGAAAATTGACGGTGGTTTTTAATTTATTATTATCTAAATTCAGCTGTTAATTGGCATTATAGCATGATTTTATGTCAAAACCCGGGCTTGTGTCTTAAAGTGGCAAGAGACTTTATTTGCGACATAGAGCTCGCGTTGGCATTCTTCTATTGGACAAGTTTCTCCGGAAACTTTTGAAAATCAATATAAAAACGTCGTTTAGTTGTGTCTACTAATTCGGGGATAGATCAATGCTCTACAAACCCAATTTTTTAACTATTTTTGGCGACATTTTTTCGGCATCTTCATGAAGCATCGCTTGCTTAAAAAGTGTAATTTTTGCGCGAATTTTTTGCTCTTCTGCATGCATACACACAGAAGCATCACCGGGTGATACTTTTGTTTTTGGTAACAACCAAGAAAGCAAATAACTCAATGATGATTGCGTTGGTGCTGGCATATCTTGATCAATTGAGTCAAGATCTGACATATCATCGTCATCAAAATAACTGGTTTGTGTTTTGACTGAAGGTAATTCGAGTTGCGCGTTTATTTTGTCTATTAATCTTTCTTTCATTGCTAAACGATTAGAGGGGTTGCTTTCATTAAAATAGAGAGAAACCTCCGGATCTGTAAAAGCAAAACTTGTATATAATTCTGCTGACGCTTGAGGGGAGTTTTCAATACATCGATAAAAATCATTTGACTCAGGTGAGTTTAAGGAAAAGAGTAAATCCTTGAGTAATTCATTTTTTTCTTGATTATTCAGAACAGGTAAATAATTATCTGGATATTCAATGATTTGTTTAAGAAACTCGAGACTATCGTTGAGTAATTTTTTCTGTATTTCTTGAAGGTTTTCTATACGATGAGCTGTATTATTTTCTAATGCTTCTAATCTTTTTTCTCTTATTAAAACACTCCAAATGACTTCTCGAATGGTGGTTCGCTTCTTTGTGGCATAAGGACTGCTTTGAATTTTTTCATCAAGTAAAGCTGACATTTCTATCGCTTTTCTTCTTGTTTGCTCTAGCCCCTTTATTTTTTGATGATTGTGATCAAATAAATAAGTACTGGTGAGTTTCATCAAATAGTCATGAATAAATTCCGCCAGTAATAATGATTTTTTTCCTTTGATTTCAATTTTTTCTGCATAACGCAACAATCCAGATTCTAATTTTGTTATGGGTTGTTGCTGTTTTAGCATCGCTTTCATCGTATTTTGCATTTCTTGAAAAATAGCCATACTACACTCATAAGCTTCCTGGTCCTCAGAGCGACTACTCTCCATGTTTTCCCAAAATGAAAACACCCTATGAATCAATGCTAATACATTTTTTACCCCTGATAAGGAATACCAGTCTTCTTTTACTGGATCAATGCCATCAGTCAAACGTTCAATAGATTCTTCTATGCTATATTCTGAAGAAATTGTGCGAGGTGTTGTTGTTTCAACTGTAGAAATATCGCGTTCTATTGGAAGAACTTTTTTTGAAAATAATCCATAGATTTTAGGCATTTTAAAACCTCATCAAAAAGCAAACACTCTTACAGTATAGTCATTAACTCAAAAATTGTTAGCCAGAAATTCCCACACGGGTACTTCGACTAATCCACTCAGATTTCTTTTCAGAATGTTTCTTTTTAGAAGCAGTTGTAGACGTAGTTATTTCAGCTGTTTGATCGTCTGACTTTTGAGACATTCTTTGTACTAATGCTTGAAATTCTTGCACTCCCCCAACTGTTGAACCTTTCTTCTCATTTAATGCATTAAGAAAAATAGAAACAAATGAATTACGATGCTTCGAACCATTATTTAATGATTCCTCAATGAACTGATTAAATTCGTTCAATCGTTGGCTTAAAATAGAAAATTCTGTTGCATTAAGAAGTGCTTGAGAATGCGTTTTGGAGGGATTTTGTCTGCCTAGCCCTAATAAGGCAAGATATCCCTCTAATCGACTTAAATAAGACGTTGATTCTTTTTGTTTATGATGCTCTTCATAGATTTTCATTGCTTTAATAATATTCACAATTTCCGCTGCTATTTTTTGCAATTTAATCACATTTTCTGGATTTTTCTCATTTGCAATTTCTTGTTTAATGACCTCTAACGCTGGAAAGGAAGGAATGGTTAAACCACAGGCCATTTTTAATTCTTTTAAATCTGGTCTTTTTTCCGGTACCATATTTGTCATTCGGGATGCAAGTGACATCAAAGTATTATATTCTCTTTGTTGCGACTCATTTAAATGCGATACATTAATGTGCGTCAAAACACCCACTTCGACATCTCCTAACAAAGCTAATGGATGCAGCGATTTCAAACGCTCATGTCTTTTAGTTTTAGGTACCTTCACACTGTTTTCAAACCCTTGCAAAACAACACCTAAGGCATAGACATCTCTACGAAATGACGTTGAAATTTTATTAGTACGTCCTTCAGAAAATATTAATTCAGGTGCTATATATCCTCTGTAACTTTTAGGCACTTGCTCTGTTTTTGCTATCTCTTTATAGCCAATCAAACTTACTTTAGGTATTATTTCACCTGATTGATTCTGCTCTAAAAGAACACAAAAATGACTCAAATCAATACGTCCGTGGGATCGAGGTGTATGCTGTTTTGATAGTGAACCATCATAAAGTGAACAAAGAAGAGTAATACACTGTTTAGCAATATCTAATTTTTGATCTACTGTCAGCGGTTTTTTATTTTTGGAACTCAACAAATATTCTAAATTTTCCCCTTTATAAGGAAGTATTCTGTCTACTGACAAAGAAACCCCTTCTTTTTGCATTAAATTTCGAGGAATTAAAACTGTTTGTTCACAATAAGGCTCGAAGATATCAGCACAAATGGCTGCGGTACTTTCAATAGCCATCAACGCTTCATTGCGTTTTTCTTCTAAATTAGCCCGCTCCATTTCTAACTTCTGGAACTCTTGCTTAAACAATTTAACCTCTTTGTGAGCCATCTTTTTGGGTGAAAATAAGCTCGCCAACCAAGTCAGTTCCTCTCCATTCCACTGCAAATCCCTTGTAGATACCTCAGTTCGCTTGCGAACATATCTTTCACCTTCACGATTGAGCAAAAAACTTATTGTATTCGTTCCCAAATAACTCGGTTGTAGAGTTTTCTTATATGCATAAATTTCAAAAGGAGCCTGAGTTAAATTAAATTTATAAAAATGTTCTGATGGACGAATCTCTCTTAATGCATCTTTTGTTCCTTCAGTGTTCTTCTGATAATGATAATAAAGAATTTCTCCTGTCGGCTTAACCACTCCAAAAAGCGGTAATCCGTTCTCAATATCAGGTTTTTCTGAGCTTAAATAGGCTCCATCCTTCAAAGGAATAGTTTCAACCGTTTGTCTTTGCATTGACAAAGACTCTTCCATTTTGGATATATATTTTAAACTACTTCCCAAAGGAATAGCCTCATGCCCCAGAAGCTCCGCCGCAAAATCAAATTTTTCTTGCTCTTTTTCTTTTTTTTCTTTTCTTTTTAAATGCCATTCATAAATCTGTTGTTGCAGTATCACTTCGCCTTGCTCTCTTGTCAGAGGAGCTTTTTCTGGCATTCGTATTTGAGCGATTATGTCTACTTGTTGCTCGCTTGTTTCTTCTGTCTTTGATTCTGCATCAACAAGCTGTTTATATTGCTCATATTGTTTTATCAATGATGTTTTCATGAGATTTGAACCTAAAATTATTCTTTAGTTTTCTTTAATTATAAGAATTGAACAAAATTGTGTCAAAAAATATTTTTATTTTTTTCCAATACTTAATAAAAATCTATTACCGAAAAAAAATAAAGTTCCCACAATAAACCAGTTGAATGCAATAAACGTCATAATAAAATAAAAATCACCCGCAAAAAATAAGGCTTTTAGCTTATAGGCACCATAATAGGCTGTTGGTCCACCAAAAATGAAAAAAATAACGGTGTTTCTGTATGACTGATTTAGCCAGTCTGTTTTGATAAACCAAAGAGAAAAAGAAAACCAAAGCATAATTAGCCAATAAGGTAATCCGGTGATAAAAATAAGATGCGTTGGAAAATACAAAAAGTGAGAATAAACCCAAAGATTATCGCCTAAAGCTCCTAAAGTTCCGAGAATGAAGGCGAGTAATATTTCTTTCATAGAAACATGAGCCAACCAGAAGTAAATAATATTTAGTCCTAAAACCAAGAGATAACAATGTGCTAAAAAAGGGTGCGTTAATAAATTCAACGTACCACTGAGAACACACAGCCACCAAGCCAGCTCAAAAAAAATAACTCCGAGAATAGTTGATTTTTTGGTCATATGTTTGCCATTTTTTATTCGAGCATTCTGCGTGCTGAAGGTTTTACACAATGAAGGTGAACATCTCCCAAATAGCCTTCTGCGAAGCCGGCTTCACAGTAAGAAAAATAATATTCCCACATCCGAACAAAATATTCATCAAACCCAAGCTTATATATTTTTTCTTTTTGCTGTAAAAAACGTTTTTTCCATAAGAACAGTGTCTTAGCATAATCGAAACCAATATCTTCCAAATGGAACAATTTCATATCAGATGATTTCGTCATGGCATTGAGCAAAGCTGTGGTGGAAGGTATGCAACTTCCAGGAAAAATATAACGTTTAATAAAATCAATTTCATGCTTAGCTCTTTCAAAGGCTTGATCCTGAATGGTAATAGCTTGAATAAGCATTTTTCCCTCTGGCTTAAGTAGTCTGCCGCATGTTTCAAAAAAAACAGGATAGTATTGGTGTCCAACTGCTTCAATCATTTCAATGGAAACAAGTTTGTCATACATCCCTTCCAATTGACGGTAGTCTTTTTGAATTAGCTTAATTTTACTGGTTAATTTTTTTTCTTCAATGCGCTTCTTTGCCCATTCATATTGTTGTTTTGAAATAGTGGTGGTAACAACATTACAACCATAATTTACTGCAGCATGTAATGCAAATCCCCCCCAGCCAGTTCCAATTTCAATAACATTGTCTCCCGAGTTCAACGCAAGTTTTTGACAAATAATATCCAATTTGTATTGAGCCGCTTCATCCAGACTAGTTGATTCGCCTGAAAAAATAGCACTCGAATACATCATGTTTTTATCGAGAAAAAGCTCAAAAAACTCGTTGCTTAGATCATAATGTTTTTGAATATTGCGTCTGCTGCCTTTGAAGCTATTTCGATTTAATTGATGATAAAACCACCGAAAAACTCCAGAAATAGAAGCAAGTCGACCTTCGATCTGTTGCGATATATCTTGGTTTCGAATAAATAATCGTAATAATAAGGTTAAATTATCGGTTGTCCAGTGTCCTTGCATGAAACTTTCTGCCGCACCAATACTGCCATGTTTCACCACGTTCAGATAAAAATTGGGATTGTGAATGTGTATATGAATAAGAATTGTTCCCCTCTCTCCCAGTGTTTCACGAGTCCCAGCTTCTTCAAGAGTAACTTGACCTCCCTTAAGATTTTTCAAGACTTTATGCACTATTTTTCGAGCAAGAGTTAATAATGACATGACTAATCTCCTAAATTTTTAGGATGCGGATAAAAAATTGCGCCTTTTAGTTTCAGGCGCAACGCTTGCCAATATATTGCGGTAATAATTCTACCGGTCATAAAAGGATAATGAAGCAACGTTTTCGCCATATTTTTGTGGGTGATATGCTGATGTTTCAAAGACATATGTGCGGTAAACACTTTTTTTTCATGGTGATAATTATTCATATGTATCACCAGTGGATCTTGCAAAACATTATCTGGATAGCGTATCCACCAGTCATGCTTAATATTCATAGGAATGAACGGAGATATATGAAAATTTTTTTTGAAAGAAAAATGATGAGTGCTGTCTTTTATTGTTCGACGATCACAGACACAATCTGTTTCTTTTGCTTCAAACTCGCAATGATGCGTTTTTAAAAGATAACAATACCTCTCTCCCCAAGGAGTATTATTTATTTCAGCAATAATCCATTCAATATGGCAATGATTTTTATCGTAGCAATAATAGAAGCTCACCGGATTAAAACAATACCCCCAGTAACGCAAATGCGTCAAAAGATACACACGACCTTCGAGTTTATACCCTGTTTTATCAAAAATGAATTGACTCACCGCTTCTTTTAGAGGTAAATTTTCCGGCCCAAGATGATCGCTTCTTTTCAAATAAGCTAGATTAGGTTGTTTGATTGACCATAGCCAAAAATCATTAAATACCCTATCCAGCTCATCTAAATTAAGAAACAACATGAATAAACGGTAGCGAAAATCATGCTGAACAGGTAAAAAACGTTGATGCCTTACTTCTCCTTCATAAATAGCACTTGAGATAATATGAGATAAAGATGAATCATTCATGAAGTAATTTTTTTCCCGTGATCTGTTCACAAACTCTTAATCCACTTTTCACCCCATCTTCATGAAAACCAAATCCCCAATAAGCGCCACAAAAATGGATATTTCCTTCTTGGTTTAAAGCACGATGCTGTTTTTGAGCCGTCTGGCTATCTAAGCTAAATTGAGGATGATGATATTCGAAGGTTTGAATAATTTTTTCCGGTGCAATTTGGTCATCTGAATTGAGCGTGACAAAAAAATCTTCTTCCGATCTGATGCCCTGCAGTTTATTCATGTAATAAGTTAAAATAGCCTGTTTCGTATTTTCTGGTTTTATTAAATAATTCCAACTTGCCCAGGCTTTTTTATGGATAGGCATTAAATTTTTATCTTTATGCAAAACCGCAATATTTTTTTGATAGGGAATACTGCTCAGTATACAGGTTTGTAAGGAAGTTGGCTCTTTTAAAAGTTTTAAAGCCTGATCACTATGTGTTGCAATAATGACTTTTTCAAACACTCCAAGGCCCCCCTCACCAGAATATAATTTAATATTATTGTCGGCAGTCTCTATTTTTTCGACTTTTGTATTGAGATATATTTTGTCTGAAAAATGTCGTATCAGTGGAGCAATATAAGAAAAAGAACCTCCAGGAATGACTTTCCAATCAACATTGGGAATCATTCTCAATAATCCATGATTCTCAAAAAAATGTGCAACAAAATAAACTGGCATTTTTTCAACGGATTCAAAAGGAGATGACCATAGGGCTGAAATCAGAGGATATAAATAATGCTGTATCACCTTTTCATCAATCTTATTGCGCTTAACAAAACTTTGAAGCGTTTCCTCTGAGGAATCACTGTCATTTAATATTTTTTTTAATATCCTCTGAGTGTCATAAATTTTCTTTAAAAAGTGATAGAATTTTTTTGATAATAAAAGTTTTTTTTGTGCGAAAAGCCCAAGCAGAGAACCTCCTGAATATTCAAAATTACTTAAACGATCAGATACGCTGAATGACATATCTGTATTTTGACCTTCTAATCCAATTGACTTAAGCAACGTACAAAAATGAGGATAAGTCTGAGAATTATAAACAATGAATCCTGTGTCAACAGCGTATGTCTTTTCTCCTGATTTCACTGGAACGGTATGGGTGTGGCCTCCAACATAATTTTCCGCTTCAAACAATCGAACATCATAGCCTGACTGCGTTAAATAATAGGCGCATGTTAAGCCCGAAATTCCACAACCAACAATTGCAATGGTCATATTATGATTTACTCATTTTTTTTAATAGATGAAAACGTAAATTTTGTGGTAAAAAAGATAATAAACGTAAGAGGAAAACAAATAAAAATGGAACACCAATGACGAATTTTTTTTGCTGAATTTTTTTGACGATTTTTTTTGCTGCTACAGAGGCGTCTATCATCATTGGCATCGGGAAATCATTTTTATCAGTAAGAGGGGTTTTAACAAAACCCGGCAAAATGACGGATACGTCAATTTTTTCTCTGGCTAAAGACAACCTTAAACCTTCTAAGAAATTTAAAATCGCTGCTTTGCTTGCGCCGTAAGCTTCAGAACGTGGTAAGCCAAGATACGCAACTGAGCTACTCATGCCAACTAATTGTGGCGTGTGCGATTTTCTTAGCAATGGCAAAGCTGCTTCTACGCCATAAACCATACTTAAAAAGTTCGTTTTAATCATCTTTTCAAAGATTTGACTTTCAAAAGCATTTACATCGATGTACTCACAACTTCCTGCATTCAATAAAGCAATATCAACATAACCAAAAGCCGCTTCAATTTTTTTTGCCGCTGCTAAATTTTCCGATAATTCAGTGACATTAAAAGGCAAAACCAGTGCATCGGTACCAGCAGTAATGCTATTTAGAGCGTCAACATTACGTCCAGATAAAATTAGCTGATAGCCCTGAGACAACATTTCCATGGCGATGGCTTTGCCAATTCCAGAAGAAGCGCCGGTTATCCACACAATTTTTCTTTTTTCACTCATGGTTTAACTCTTGCTTAGGAATATTCAGTCGCAAGCTATGCACTATGCCTAGTTTTGAAAGAAACCATAGTCCATAAAAAGTGATATCTATTTGCCACCATTTGAATCCCTGTTTGACAGTCGCGGGGTAAAAGTGATGATTGTTATGCCATCCCTCTCCGAGAGTAACAATCGCCAAGAACCAATTATTTTTACTGTGATCTTTAGTTTCATATTCTCTTTTACCCCATTGATGAGCGAGTGAATTAATACAGCAGGTTGCATGAAAAAGAAATACGGTCGAAACGAAAAAACCCCATACTAACATTTGTACCCCATTGGTATCTAAAGAAGGTAAATATTTACCTAAAAAATAACCTACAACGAACATTGAAATCGCGAGCGAAACAGGCGCAACAATATCAAATCGATTAATCCAATGAAGTTCCGGATATTTGGCAAAATCATTAACAACGCCCAATTCTGTTTTAAAAGCTGTAGGTCTAAAAAACCAAGCAACATGACTTTCAATAAAACCATGTGCAACAGGAGAATGAGGATCGTTTTCTTTATCAGCATGCTGATGATGCAAGCGATGCCAACTGGCCCACCATAAGGGTCCTCTTTGTCCTGATGTAGCTGCCAAAAAGGCAAAACAAAATTGAAAAAAACGATTCGTCTTAAATGTTTTATGTGAAAAGTAGCGATGATAAAAAGCGGTGATAGCAAACATGCGAACACAATAGAGACCTAAAGCTGTCCACAAAGCCACTGGACTTATACCCACAAAAAACACGCCGAAACAGGCTAGGTGTAGGAAAATAAAGGGAATGGCCCTGAAAAAATCAAATGACTTCGTATTAAGCTTTTTCTCCGCCAAATCATTATCAAACCAGGAAATTATTTTTTGAATTATTTTACTAATATATTTTTTCAATTTAATTTTTAACAAAGCTAGCAGTGAGTTTGCCGACCGAAAAACCAAATTTTTTCATGGTGGCATTATTTAAAACAACCTGATCATTGATGCGGTATAACCAATCATCCATATCGAGATCAATAGTTTTCCCATTGTAAGGGACTCTAAGGACGTAAATCATATGGATAACATTACCATATTGTTCCCCCATGGCCACGCCTACAACATCATGAGCAGTGCCAGTAAAGTGATGTTCATCTATTTTGGTGAGTATCCATTGCCGCTGTTGCTTCTCACCATCATCAAAAACAAAATTCTCATCAAGTGTGCCGTGGTTTCCTTCCCATTTACCTTTCATGTCAACAACAAATCGGCGCCGTACCGCACCTGATTTTTTTTGAACTAATCCATAGCCTTTAACGTCCCCTGAGAAATAATTCTCCATTCGAAGAGGTGGCGTATTATTTTTATAGTCTTTAATATTATTCACGTCGCATCCTCCTAAAGTAAGAGCCATTAAAGAAAAAAAGACAAACTTGAGATAAAAATGGAACTTTAACATAATATGTCAACTATTGATTTCATTTATAGGCTGATAGTAGCATAATTATTATCACACATAAATTTTTTTTAACATGGCAACTTCTTTTGTTATACACTGGTTTCGTCAAGACTTACGTTTGTTCGATAATCCCGCCTTGTATCATGCGGCAGAAAATGCAAAAGTATTACCCATCTATATTCTTGATGATGTGAATGCATTGGAAGATTCCATGGGAGGAGCGAGCCAGTTTTGGCTACATCACTCCCTGCTATCACTCAATGAAAACTTAGAAGGCAATTTATCGGTTTATCGAGGCGACCCTTTATCTATTCTGCTCAGATTATGCGACCACTATAAAATAGACGCCGTTTACTGGAATCGATGCTATGAGCCTTGGAGCATCAGGCGTGATACAAAAATTAAAAAAGAATTAGAACAACAAGGCGTAACAGTGAACAGTTTTAATGGTTCTCTGTTATGGGAGCCATGGGAAATTAAAAAAAATGATGGTTCACACTATAAAGTTTTCACGCCTTTTTATCGGAGAGGCTGTTTGAGTGCTCCACCACCACGAGAACCACTACCAGTTCCTGAAACATTAAACACATTTAAAGATACGAACCACGCATTGACTATCCAGGGTTTATCCTTGTTACCTAAAATAGACTGGGATAAAAAAATGAAAACCTATTGGGAAATTGGAGAAAAGGCTGCTCATCAACGCTTAATCACGTTTATTAAAACTGGTATAGCCCACTACAAAGGGGGACGTGATTTTCCAAGTCAACCTTATATTTCAAAGCTATCACCCTCACTGCATTTTGGTGAAATTTCTCCCAACACAATCTGGTATAAACTGCGACGATTAGAAGCAATAGAATCTGTTGAAGAACATATTGATCACTTTTGCAGCGAACTAGGATGGCGTGAATTTTCATACAATCAACTTTATTTTTATCCTGATTTACCAAGAAAAAATCTTCAGAAAAAATTCGATGCCTTTCCCTGGCAAAATGACGAACAGAAATTTTTGGCATGGAAAAAAGGCGAAACAGGAATTCCCATCATTGATGCGGGCATGAAGGAATTATGGTTAACAGGATATATGCATAACAGAGTTAGAATGTTGGTGGGTTCATTTTTAGTGAAGAACTTATTGATTGACTGGCGATGGGGAGAACGGTGGTTTTGGGATTGTCTGGTTGATGCTGATTTAGCCAATAACAGCGGAAGCTGGCAGTGGGTGGCCGGTTGTGGTGCAGACGCTGCACCCTATTTTCGTATATTTAATCCGGTGACCCAAGCACAAAAATTTGATGCGGAAGGAAATTATATTCGAAAATATTTACCTGCTCTTGAAAAACTACCCACTAAATACTTGTTTAGTCCGTGGGAAACACCCTCCCCTATTTTGAAAGCATCGGGTATTACTTTAGGAGTGGATTATCCTCGACCTATCGTCGACTTAAGCCTTTCTCGCCAACAAGCCCTACATTCATTTTCATTATTAAAATAAGCAAATTACTCCTCAAGTGCCTTTTTTACCATAGTTACCACTGCTTCAACCCAAAGTGGGTGCTGATTAAGCGATGGAAGAAAGATAAACTCATTTCCCCCAAGCTCTTGCCATTGCTCTCTTGCGCGAATGTTAATTTCCTCTAGTGTCTCTAAACAATCAGAAACAAACGAAGGGCAAACAATCGCAATACTATTAGCATCTTTCTCTCTCAACTCCGATAAAATCAAATCAGTATAAGGTTTAATCCAAGGTGTTTTTCCGAGCCGCGACTGAAAGGAAACCACATAATCTGATGAAGATAAGCCTAGTGCATCGGCGATGAGGCGTGAAGTTTCATAACATTGTGCTCGATAACAATAAGCGTTTAATAAATCTGGTCGAGGACAGGCATCTGTTCTTGAACACAGTGAATGACATTCACTTTTATTAATATGTCTTTCCGGCAATCCATGGTAGCTAAAAATAAGTTTGTCGATATTTTTAGCTTTTAAATTTTCTCTAATGAGACAAGCATAAGCCTGAATAAAATCAGCATTATTAAAAAAATCTCTTTTTACGCTAATCTCTGGAATATTCCATTGTTGACTCAATACACGTAACAGTTCTTCGACGGTAGAACCTGTCGCGGCCGATGAATACTGTGGAAATAACGGAATGGCAATAATTTTTTGACAATTTTTAAGTTTATCAACAGCAGAAGCAATGCTCGGATTTCCATAACGCATACCTAGCTCAACTTGCACAGACATATCGAATGCTTTTCTTACAGCACTCACTAAATGTTGACCATTGATGAGCAACGGAGAACCTTCGTTAGTCCAGATTTGTTGATAGGCATGAGCCGATTTTTTGTATCTCAAGGGAATAATAATACCATTAACTAAGAAGTAGCGTATTAATTTTGGTAAATCTATAACACGCGGATCATTTAAAAATTGCTTCAAATAAGTATAGACAGATCTTGGATGACAACTATCTGGAGTGCCCAGATTAATTAATACTACGCCTGTTTTTAAGCTATTCATGAAAACTCCCGTTTTAATGCATCTACACACTGTGGATATAAAAATGTATACCCTTCTTCAATAAGTCTTTTAGGCATAACACGTTGTCCTCTCAGCAATAAACAATCGCCCATTTCCCCAAATAAAAAATGAATAATAGTCGCCGGTATTTTTAAGAAAAGCGGGCGATGCAGTATTGTTGCAAACATTCTGGCAAATTGTTTTTGACTCACTGGATTCGGTGAGGTCACGTTAATCGCACCTGTTAAATCAGGCCGTTGTAATAAGAATAAAATAGCACCAATCACATCATCAATATGAATCCAGGAAATAATTTGTTCCCCGTCACCTACAACACTTCCCATTCCCATCAGAAAACTAGGTGCCAGTTTTTTCAAAAATCCTTGGCCTCTTTTTAAGACCACACCTAAGCGAATAGTTGTGACACGAATGTCATTTTCTATAGCAGTAGTTAATGACTCTTGCCAACGAATACCTACTTCACTTAAAAAATCAGAGGGAAAATCCATATTGAGGGCACTATTTTCATCGAATGCCTCTAGAGCACCATTGGATTGTAACCCATAAATACCTACCGCATTGGCACAAATAAAATGCGGTTTCGCTTGCTGATTCTTTAACCAGCTAATTAACTGATGGTTGCTTTCAATTCGCGATTGAATAATGTTTTCTTTAACTTTTGCATTCCACCTTGAAGCAGCAATATTATGACCTGATAGATTAATAACCGCATCATAATCGTTAGCATTCAGTTGCTTCAAATTTTCCCAGGTTCTGAGCGTCACATTTTGGGGAAAACGTTTTTGAAGTCTTGCAATTTCTCGACCTACTAAAGTCAACACATGCTTTCCCTTCAACGCATGAACCAACTCAGTTCCAATAAATCCGGAAGCACCGGCAATAAGAATATGCATAGTGAAACACCTTTATCTACTATTCAAACATTTGTTATAATTTATCATTTAAGCTGCCAAAATACATCTCGTTTATTTTTATTCAAGGAACGCATTCACTTTACGCTATTTTTCAATGGCGGTACAATGAAAGAATGTAAATATTATTTAAATAAAGAGATGAATGATGACAAAAAAAATTCGCACCCGATTTGCGCCCAGCCCAACAGGTGATTTACACATAGGTGGTGTACGTACCGCTTTATTTTCATGGTTATTTGCTCGACATCATCAAGGCGACTTTTTATTACGCATTGAGGATACTGATTTAGAGCGTTCGAATGTAGAATTTACCCAACGAATTTTTGAAGGTATGGCATGGTTAGGGTTAAATGCGGATGAAACGCCTTGTTATCAATCAAAACGTATGGTTCATTATCACTCAGTCATTGAACAATTATTACAATCCGGCCATGCTTACCGCTGTTATTGCTCTAAAGAGCGCTTAGAAACACTCCGAGAAAACCAAATGGCCAATAAAGAAAAACCGCGTTATGACGGACATTGCCGCGACAAAATGCTCGAACAGCCAGAACAGCCTTATGTCATTCGTTTTAAAAATCCCATTGAAGGAGCTGTATGTTTTCATGATCAAGTCTATGGCGACATTACGGTGCAAAACAGTGAGTTAGATGACTTAATTATTGCACGCTCTGATGGCTCACCCACTTACAATTTATGTGTAGTTGCCGATGACCAAGCGATGGGCATCACACACGTGATTCGAGGAGAAGATCACGTGAATAATACTCCACGTCAAATTAATATTTTACAGGCGATGGGTGCTGATATCCCTGTGTATGCCCATCTACCTATGATTTTGGGTGAAGATGGCAAGAAATTATCTAAACGACATGGTGCCGTCAGTGTTATGGAGTTTAAAAAAGAAGGTGTATTACCCCAAGCACTGTTAAACTACATTGTACGCTTAGGCTGGGCTCATGGCGATCAGGAAATTTTCAGCCTTGAGGATATGATTCGCCATTTTGATATTCAAGCCGTGAATCGATCGCCTGCCGCCTTTAATTATGAAAAACTCTATTGGCTGAATCAACATTATCAAAAAACTTTGCCTCCCAATGAGGTGATTCCTGAATTAAGCGACTTGTTTAAAGAAAGAAATCTTGATGTTACGAAAGGGCCTGATTTATCCATGCTATTATCTGTTCAAGCAGAACGCTGTAAAACACTCGCTGAGATTGCGGATAAAAGTATTTATTTTTATGTTGATACATTGCCTCGTGACATGCTTGATCAAGCAGCGCAGGCGAAATTTCTCAAGCCCGCTCTTCACCCTGTTCTGCAAAAAATCACGGAACGCTTCTCAACTCTCACTTCCTGGGAATCTTCAGAAATTCACGCTATTATTAATGATGTTGCTAAAGAGTTTGAATTATCTTTAGGAAAGGTAGGACCTGCAATTCGAGTCGCTTTAACAGGTGGTACAGTATCGCCATCATTAGACACAACGATTGCTTTACTTGGAAAAAACCGAACATTAACACGAATGCAACAAGCATTAACATTCATATCGCAAGAAGAGAAATAACGATGAAACAAAGAATCCTTTTTTTAATTTCGATGCTCACTGCCATGGCACCTTCTGCGTTTGCCTCCAGTGAAGCCCCTCCCCCACTTAATGATGTCACTTTTCGATTGTCGGCTGAACAATGGGTGCAAACCACGAGTGCTAAAATTACTGTCGGCATTCATGCGACGCTGAATAAGAAAACATTGAGCCAAGTACGGGATCAAGTCATGAGCAATTTAAATAAAATCGCTCAAGGACAATGGCATATTACTGATTTTGATCGTAGCCAAGATAGTTCGGGCTTAGAAACATTGTATGTAGAAGCCGAAGCTCGTGTTAACGAGTCATTATTAAGCAATGTTAACACCGAAGCACAAGCTTTAAGCGTACCTGGGACGAAATATAAAATACAAAACATTGATTTCTCTCCCAGCATGATGGATATAGAAAAAGCAAAAATGGAACTACGTAAAACAATTTATCACGAAGCTAGCGCGGAAATTTCTACGCTTAATAAGCTTTATCCTGAACAAAAATATGTACTACATGAAATCCGCTTTAACGAAGTTAATGCTAACAATGGTGGCATGCGTATGATGCCAGCTGTTATGATGGCAACGGGCGTACAAGCTCAAAACAATGACTCAATGACAACCGTCAGCAATCTAGTCACATTAACCGCTGACGTTGATGTTGCATCACAGGGAATACCTTTGTCGGGGAAATAACAATGGAAAATCGTGTTATTGCACATCGAGGGGCATCAGCTCATGCGCCAGAAAATACATTACTGGCTTTTCATAAAGCCAAAGAATTGGGCGCGGAATGGATAGAATGCGATGTGCAATTAACACGCGATGGTGAAGCTGTTATCTTTCACGATAGTCGACTTAATCGGACTACAAATGGTTCGGGTTGGCTCCGCTGGAAAAAATATACCGATATACAACATCTCGACGCGGGTTTAGGCGAACGTATTATTAAATTAGCAGAATTACTACATTGCTTAGAAAAACTTTCATTATCAGTACATCTTGAGATTAAACCCAGTTTTGGCCGTTCGCAAAAAACTGCCGCTAAAATCATGGATATCCTGCATCAACATAATCAAAAAGGATCCACCCATCACATTCACATTTCCAGTTTCTGCTGGAAAACATTACATCATGTTCGTCGATTACATCATTCCATTCCGATAGCATTACTCATGGATCGCTGGAATCCTCAATGGAAAAAAACAGCCGAACGATTATCATGCGTGTCCATTCATTGTTCTAAAGACATTTTAACACCTGAACGTATTTTAGAAATTAAAAATACGGGGCGCAAAATACTTGCTTATACGGTTAACCATCCTCATGAGGCCCATAAATTATATCAAATGGGCGTTGATAAAGTTTTTAGCGATCATCCGGATCTACTGGATTAGTCATTTAATTTAACTTACACTTTTCCTTTTCAGAAGATGAAATTGTCACATTTTTTAGCGATTCAGAAAAAATGTGACAAGTTATTCAAAGTGGTATTATGGAATAACTAAAGAAACACAAACTAGCGGGCAATCCTATTTGTGAATGGAAGAATGATGCCATTCACTGGATACCCGCAGATAAAATACAATTCAGTTAAATTAAAAAGAAAAAAATGACAAAAACAATAGACTACATTGAAATATTGAAGGCGTTGGAACATGCAAGCTTATTTGATTTGTATCGTTTAAGCGTATCAATGCGGCATCGCATGGAAGATCCTGAGCAATTATTAAAAATTCGTCAATCCGTTCAAGAGGGAGAGTTAGTTTCCTATTTTGACGGACAAAGTAATGCATTACAAAAGGCAAAAATTATTCAGAAAAATCCTAAATATGTATTAATACAGCAATTAGAAAACAATAAACACTGGAAAATTCCTTACTATATGCTCAATTTGGAATTTAAAAACATTGATGTAACGATGCGAAATAAAATACTCAAGAAAGATGATTTTAGAATAGGAGAATGCGCAGGATTTGAACGAGAAAGCGGGCAGGTTATTGGTGTAATTGTCAGAAGGAATCAAAAGACCGCCACTTTGGCAACGCGAGATAATTGCCGTTGGCGAGTTTCTTACGCATGTTTATTTAAAATCGTTGATGCTGAATTATCCGATCTCTTTTTGAGAAAACCGGAGTTGTTTTTGACGGAGTGCTAAAGAAATGTTCAAAGCTCATTAGGCTTCTTACATAACCTTCCAATTGCGAGCCACGTTCGAAGAAAAAAATAGACGAAAAAGTGGAGTGTACACCTAAGTACATGAGCATTTTGAGGATATTTTTTCACAGAAATTGGCCGCGAGTGGAGATTATGCAGGATGTCAATAAACATGCTGTATTTTTTTGATTTCCTGTACAAAATCAGAAAACGTAATAAGCCATTTTTGTTGATTCTTTGTAAAAGTCGGATGTAATGATTGAGGAACAATTAATTGCAGGTTTTTATCTTTCATTTCTGTGGTTTGATCTTCTGATATAGCCGGTTGAAGAGTGATTAAATGTTTTCTTTTTATCTTATTTGCTTCAGCCAATACTTGTCTCCATCGATCTTTGCAGGTAGTCTTCGCACCTAACATCCTCAGATATACACCATGGTTACCGGAATCGCCAACTTACCATCCTTTTCAGCATAGCCTAGCAAATCCGAAATGCCAGCCTTCTTTAAGCCACCAATTTCATGTTGATTCGATTTTTTCGGATCAGCATCAACTCTTGTTAAATATTTAACGGCGATACCTTTAAAAGTATCAGACAGTTTTTCATACATTTATTTCATACCTATATTATGACCACAAATATTAATATAATCCGAATCCCTTACTATTCATGACTCTATTTCATCAATCAGTTGTAAACGATCCCGTTTGTTTTTCCTTTAAGAGCACACTCCTAAACAATCAAAATACGCCATCCAGCTTGCAAAAGAGTACTCTTGTTTATTCCTAATACCGGGCATCATTTTCTTACGTTTTAATTGATCTACAATATCAGGCATTTTGAGACACTTGAATAATTTTTCCTTCGTGAACAAGCATATTAATATATGGAAGCATGTGCATTGCTACCGCTCGTACAACTGGTACAACTACTGCATTACCAAATTGCCGATATGCTTGTGTATCAGATACCGGTATTTTGAAATTGCACTCTCCGAAATTATCAAACCCCATTAATCTTGCACATTCACGTGGAGTCAATCTTCGCGGATTTTTATCTTTTCCTTGGTATATTAAAATTTCAGAACCATCTTTATGGTAACGAGCAGAAAGAGTGCGGGCAATATTGGACGATGTATTCAAACCAAAACCAAAACCATTGCCTTGTGCTCTATGCTTTTCTGCGTACGCCTGAAGATAGTTCCATAATTTATCTGACAATGTATATTTATCAAAAACCCGAGCATTTTTATCAGTAGTGTAATTGGTTTCGACTTCTTCGCTTCCATTCTCAGGATGCAATACAGCTGACAATTTTGGATGTATTGATTCTTCAGGAATATTCAAATTATGAAAACGAAACCCTGTATCTTTTATAAAACCGGCAATAAATATTCTCTCACGGTGCTGCGGTACCCATGCCCGAGCATCAATAACTCTATATTCAATATGATAACCAAGATCTTCAGTTAATACTTTTTTGATAACTTGGAAAGTTTTTCCTTTATCATGACTAAGAAGATTTTTTACATTTTCAAGCAAAAACGCTTTGGGTCTGTGATGCTCTATAATGCGAGCAACATCAAAAAAAAGAGTTCCTTGTGTTTCACAAGCAAATCCATGCTGCCGGCCAAGACTATTTTTCTTGCTAACACCTGCAAGGCTGAATGGTTGACAGGGAAATCCTGCCAGCAACACATCATGTTCAGGAATAGATTCTGCTTCAATTTTAGTAATATCACCGGCCACTTCATGATTACAATCATAATTGGCTTTGTAAGTTAATTGAGAGTATTTATCCCATTCACTGGTAAATACGCATTTACCACCAATTTCATCAAATGCTTTCCGAAATCCACCTATTCCTGCAAAAAGATCAATAAATGTGAACGTGCTATTGCTGACAGATTTATTAGCAGCTTTTGTTTGCATCAAATTCATCATTCCCTTTTTAGGAGAAATTTCTCCACGCTCCCATCTGTAAGCAGTGCTCTCGGATACTCCCAAAAACTCTGTTACTTCTGAAATTGTTAAACCCGCGCTAGTTCGCAACTCTGAAAAATTATTATATTTTGCTTGTTGTTTCATGGCCTTAATCCTTGGGAGTTTTTCTGTCATTATGACATGAATGTACCTCGCACTGCATCATAAAAAATCGTACTTTCTATGAAGTGTGGTTCTGTCGGGCTTTGTTTCTTAGCTCAAAAATTGAGCATAAACCTTTTACTTTATTATCCAGCAAGCAGCCATTCCATACGTAATTTTTTATGTTTTAACGCACAGTCTCGCAAGTACAAGTTAATCAGTGTTTGATATGGAATACCATTATCTTCAGATAAATGTTTAAAGTAAGCAATTGTATCCGTATCAAGTCTTATGGTCACTTGTTTTTTTAAATCATGAATATATGGATTTCTTTTTGCTTTGGAAAAATCATATTCTTCTTTCATAAACTACCACCATGATATTGATTTGATTCTTTTTGAGTGGCTTTTCTGGCAGAAATGATGCGTATAACGCGATCGTTTTCTCGATAGCAAAGCTGATGCCATGTTTTTTCTTGTTCACTGACGCTTTGGCAGCATCCTACTCAAATGTAATATTTGACATATATACAGTATAACTACATTGTAGTTTTTTTCAAGTCTTTGATCTAATTCACTACATATGAGACTTAGAGACCTCCCTGAAAATAGGTTTGAAAGTATGCCATAGGTGTCTACTGGATTAGAGCTTTTAGAAGAATTATCACTAGGTTGCCGAGGGTATTTACTCACAAGCCACACAGAAGAGATTGAAATTCAGCGACGTTGTGAGTTAGCTGGCGTATGGCTTATCCCCAAGTCCTTATTTGAATATATACTCAATTAACTTGAAAATGCTATGTTTTCAATAATTGAAAATTGTCATTAATTCTTGAGTTCAATGTGCTTCCAATTACTGGCAAAGTATTATCAAAAAAACCAAAAATAGCCTCTTTAAAATCTTTTGCTCCTTTGAAAAATTTGTTGTTTCTTGCATGTTCGTTCATGACTTTCCATAATCGTTCAATTGGATTTAAATTGGGACAGGGTGAACGCGTATAAATTCCAATAAAATCAAGGTTTGTAGGTGGTTTTTGTAGGGGCGGGTCTTGTGCCCGCCCGAAAATGCACAGTTTTTATCAATATTGGCGGGTAGGCACAAGACCTAC
>JAJZTL010000131.1 GCA_021848965.1 Pseudomonadota bacterium | reverse complement strand
AACCATAAAAATTACACTTCCTTCTTTAACTTTACATGATAAATCCAATAATCGAATATTGGGTTTTGATAATAGCCATGAAATAAAATATGGGGCAAAGAAAGGGGTTAGCCCTGAAAGAACCTTCGATCACTGGCATTATGATGAGAAGGACCAAGGAAGACCCTATAATTATGTTAATGCAGGACAGCTTTTAGAAGACTTTTGGAATGAGGTAGATAAGCGTCTTATAACTCTTAAGGAGAGTAAATAATGAATAAAGCGAGAATAGGCATTATGTCCCTTGAGCAGTACAAGCAACGCACAATTGCCATTGCCAAGGGGATATATAAACCTAAAAAAGATGAGCCAAAAATTTGGTTCACGTCAATGAAGTCATTAGCTCATGTATTATCTGAAGATAATCAACTGCTACTGAAGTTAATTATAGAAAATGAACCTAAATCTGTTTCTGATTTAGAGGCGCTAACAGGATATAAAAGAAAGGCCAATAATATCCTTAGAACCCTGCGAACAATGGAACAGTATGGTCTAGTTAAACTGGAAGAAAGTCCAAATAAAATACATAGAGGAAGGGCGCCCTTAATGCCTAAAGCTCTGTACGATGAATTTGATGTTGAGTTTTCTCTTCAGCAGGTTTGTTAGTTCTGAATTGGGGATTCTGGCTTATATGGAGTGATATGCGTGATAAAATAAAGGTACTTTACTACCCCGATATGCAAGTATCAGAAACAACATTAAAAAAATGTATTTTATTCTTTGATGAAATCCATTTTATGGATAGACCAGCATTTACTATTGGCAACTTTGGCTTAATTGGAGCTCAATCACCATTAAGAGCAACTGAGCAATCTTTTCGTGAAGATGCTGGTGTCCCTTTATATGTTCATAGTGTTGATGGAGGAAAAATTTCCACTGATATTATGGAAAGAGTAGAATCGGATTTAAATGATTATTCTTTCCTCGAAAATTATAGGGAAGGTCTTTCTAAATCGAAAACATTTAGGAACCAACAATTTCCTAAAGGAAATTATGGTTCATTTGGAAGCACCCAAAAAGAACTTATTAGGCTTTTTGAGAATATAGATTTATCAAGATTAGCTAACACCAATGCTGTAGATTTTTTAAAACAAAATTTATCTCCTTTCGATATATCAAATCCTGACGCTGTAAATGCATTTTTATTACAACGAATCGCATTATGTTCTGCTCAATTAAATTTTTCTTTAATGAAAGGGGCGAATAGTGGATTTATCCCTTTAGCAGATGCAACTCCTTATGCAAATCTATTAAATACTCAATATAGGCGTGCCGCAAAAAATCTAGAAAATTCAGATACTACCGTCAGTATTGCAGATCTTGGTTTTGCAATATTTGATGAGCTCATATCCAATGAAAGTATAGAACGTATGGATATTCGAAAAGTTGTTGCATATAGAAAAAAGGCTGAAAATGCCCGGGAGGAACTCTTGGAATATCTTGCCTTAATTCAAGCAAAGCAAGAAAGTCTTCTTAAATATGATAATTATTTAGAAGGGAGCTCAAAATTAATTAAAACAGAAATTACCCCAGCGGTAACAAATTTTAGGAAGAAGCTTGAAACCATCGATGAAGCATTTACAAGTTCCCTATTGAAGGGAGCCATAGACGGAGCTATTGTATTTAATGGAATACATATATTTACGGATATAGCATGGCTTCAGATTATTGCTTTGGCAGGAGTATCTGGTCGATACGTTTTGAAAGCGGCCGTAGATAATTATTTTGCAAAACGTGCTTTGGCAAGAGAAAGTAGTATTTCTTACTTGCTTTCATTAGATGATCATATAAAAAATAAAACGAAATATTGCAAATGAATAGATTGTTAGATATTAAGAATCTTAAAAATCATGAAGTCTGATTAATCTCAAATCAGTTATAAAATAACTCTTACTCAGCAACTAAAATTAAAACACTGCGATTAACATGTTTTAGCATTTAATTAGTTTGATAATTATTTAACGTTTAATCTTTTTTGAATGTGGTTGTATTGCTACAGAATATATAATTAACACTTCAAAAAATAGCTTAGCTATAATTACTGTATTAAAACTGTAACCCTCCCCTAAAATAGGTGTATTTCTGATTAGAGTTCTCCAAGTTAAACTATGTTTGAGGAGAACAAAAATGAAAAAATCGCGTTATACAGAAACACAAATTGTAAAAATTCTAAAAGAAGTTGAAGCCGGTCGGCTGGTTAAAGAAATTTGTCGTGAATATGGCGTTTCAGAGGCAACCTATTACAACTGGAAAGCAAAATATGGTGGCATGGAGGCATCAGACGTAAAACGTCTGAAGGATCTTGAAGAAGAAAATCGTCGTCTAAAGCAGATGTATGCTGAGCTAAGTCTTGATCACAAAATCCTGAAGGATATGAGGGTCGGCCGGGATTCTGACGAAAAGGACCGTTTCATGTATATTTTTAAATCAATTCAAAATTGTTAAAGCTCTCCGAACGGAGGTACGCCCAATTTTTAGCGTTCTAGCGATTTCTGATTTACTCATTCCTTGTTCATATAAAGACTTAACTTTGCTAGCTAATAAACTGGCAGTAGGAGGACGACCATGATTTTTTCCTTGAGTACGCGCATGAGCAATTCCTGATTTAACCCGCTCACGTAAAATTTCACGCTCAAATTCCGCAAATATTGAAAGTAACCCTGCCATGGCTCTACCTGTTGCTGTGGTTAAATCTAAAGCTTCTGTTAAAGATATAAATCCAACCCCAAGAGCATTTAGCTCTTGAAGTGTATGAAAGAGATCATTAACGGAGCGACCCCACCGATCCAACTTCCAAACAATAATGACATCAATTTGTCTTCGCTTTGCTTGTTTGACTAATTCGGCTCGTTTTGGTCGGTCTTTGGCTCCTGAACCAATCTCAGTAATTTCACTTTCAATGTGCCAATCTCTGGCCTTGACATATTTCTTCATGGCCTCTATTTGCATTTCTAACGTATGTTGGTCATGCGTTGAAACTCTGGCATAAATTCCTGCTTTCATACCTGGCCAAAAACCCCTTCTAATTTGTCTGTCGAAAACCCTTTAAATATAAGGATCAAAAGTCTTGCTTTTTACATGGCCATAAACTAATGTTTTCGGCCGCTGTAAAGATAACCAAAATTTAATATGACTGCAATACATGAAACCGCTTATCCTCGGTTAAAGCCACACCTCACACTGACAGAGCTCGAAAAAAATTTTAGTCCAATTTACAGTGAAAAAATATTGATGGAGGAAAGTACGAGGGAAGCCTCTATTACAAATAAACTGGGTTTCATGGTCCTGCTAAAATGTTATCAATGTCTTGGCTATGCGATTAGCATAAAAAATGTTCCTGATTCTGTTACGGATTATATCGGGCAAGCAATTGGAACGACAGGCTCTGCTAATCTTGCACACTATACCTCATCTTCCAGAAAACGCCATCGCAGAATTATTTTAAAATACCTTGAGATCTCAGACGATGAACAGAAACGACGATATTGTATGAAACAAAGCGCGCTAAAATCTTCCATCCATAAAGAAAGTCTTGCTGATATTATTAATGATATGATTGAAACCCTCATAAAGGAACGATTCGAATTACCAGGCTTCAGTACATTAGAGAGAATGGCTCGTGCAGCCAGGGTTCTTATAAATAGAAAGCTCTATGCACAGATAACAAAAGGTATTAGTGATGAATCAAAAATTTTTCTGGATACTCTGTGTGTAGCGACAATTATTTTTGCGTTTAGAGGACAGCAATAAATTAAGCTAAAATAAGCCTTTCTGCAGGAACAGAAGTGTACATCATTTAAACTAAAATTGTCTCTACTTTTAGTTATTAATTT
>JAJZTL010000130.1 GCA_021848965.1 Pseudomonadota bacterium | reverse complement strand
GATCTCTCCAGGAGAAAGTCTTTTATTTTTAGATGAAATTCAAATGTGTCCTAATGCCATTATGGCCTTACGTTACTTTAAAGAAGACTTTCCTCAACTTCATGTCATTGGCGCCGGCTCACTTCTAGAATTTGCTTTAAAAGAAAAGGGATTTCACATGCCCGTTGGGCGAGTGCAATCACTTTATATCAAGCCCATGTCTTTTTACGAGTACCTCTTAGCTAAAAACCAAACTGGGCTTGTGGACTATCTTAACCATATTTCATGGAATGAATCTTTCAATTCGGGCATTGCTAGTAAATGCGAGGGTTTGTTACGTGAATATTTTGTTTTGGGAGGAATGCCTGCCGTTATCCAAGCGTATCTTTCAACAGAAACATTTGATAAAGCACCTATCTTGCAGCAAAGCCTTCTCAATGACTATCGCAATGATTTTGGAAAATATGCTCCATTACATCAACATCGCTATTTGCAAAGGCTGCTTGAAAGAGTTCCGGGAATGATAGGGGAACGATTCCATTATTCAAGTGTCGAAGCTCAAATGTCATCACGTGACCTCAAACAAGCATTGCTGAATTTAGTGGATGCTGGATTGATGTACCGTATTCATCGCACGAGCGCTCAAGAATTGCCTCTCAATGCAACTTTACATGAAAAAATATTTAAAGTCTTATTTTTAGATGTAGGGTTGGTGAAAGCAAGCAGCTTCTTAAATCCTTATCTCATGCTACGAGAAGATCTCATGCTGATTAATCGCGGCAT
This sequence comes from Pseudomonadota bacterium, assembly GCA_021848965.1. Lineage (GTDB taxonomy): Bacteria > Pseudomonadota > Gammaproteobacteria > Legionellales > Legionellaceae > CABHON01. Next base: position 3,135 of record JAJZTL010000130.1, on the reverse strand, counting down.
GTTAACAGAACAATTTGTAGGTCAAGAATTATTGGCAGAACAACCTTCTTATACAGCAGGACAATTATTTTATTGGCATAATGAAAAAGGACATGCAGAAATTGATTATGTCACTCATGTGAATGACATCATTATTCCTATTGAAGTTAAATCAGGTAAAACAGGTTCGCTTAAATCTTTACATCACTTTTTGAAAACTCACTCATCTAAAGTGGGCATCCATTTATCTTTGCGTGCCTTTGGCCACTATCAAAATATTCTTTCAGTACCTTTGTATATGATACCAGAAATACCACGATTGATAGAAAATTTTCTGGCTGATTCTTCTAATAGCCTGAGTTAAGACCAGAAGCTTACATAAACGACAGGGTCAGTGCACGTTAAAAATATTTCCAAAAACCGCTGAACTGTAGGGGCGAATAATATTCGCCCTCGGGTGGTTTTACAGAGATCTTTGCTATTGGCAAGAAGGGCGAATATTATTCGCCCCTACAAAAAGATCGATTTTTTCTACATAATTAAAAATATTTTTAACGGGCGCTTGCTCTGCGGGAAATGAAAGCTCTCTAGCCCCCATAGCGTTTCTTTACAGATTTTAGAGAGTTTTCTATCCCAATAATTAATTTTTCCGTCTTACTTGCTCTAGGTGCCCCTCCAAAGAGGCGATGATGAAAACTAGAGCGGATTACTTTAAGCTCGGCAGGAACAACTTTTTCTGAAGAAGCAGCCTCTGTTTCGAATAGTTTTTTTCCTTCGTTCTCATCTTCCAATACTGGCGAGTTTTGTGTTGCATCGACAGAAGTTTTTTTGGATGCTTTCCATTCATTGATTTTATTCAAAATCTCTGTTGGTGTAATGACGTCTGCTGGTTTTTCCACAGACTTAATCGTATCCATTAACTCTTTTAAAACGCTTCTTTTATTTGCAACCGTCTCTTTGTCTTGTCCAAATTGAGACAAATATAACCAACGCCGTCTCCATTTTAATTGACTTATTACGTTTTTTTTGGTTTTGAACCACACTGAACCAAGTTTTCGCGATTTTTTTCGTGTGGCTGTATGAGTAATATTCATACCATTGCTATTTTTGTGTTTTATAATTATATCTCGTAGCAACGTTTTTAAAGGTTTTGTACTTTGCCAATAGTGACGACGTTGCTCAAAATAAACTTTTGCACGTTTTCTTGCAGCAACTTCTAAACAAATATCATTAAAAGGGCGTGTAACCTTTTCACTTCCATCAGTATTTTGAACTTTTTTCTCAAAAAAACGCAGCTGATAATAAAGATAATAACTTGCGTGACGCGCAAAAGATAAGTTATCAGAATCACGAGAAATATTCGTAAAATTAATTCGTTTGGTTCCTCTCAATGGAATACACTGAATGTTTTTATTGGCAGCTTTTTCCGAAATATTGCTTAACTGTTCCGCAAAAAAACGAAGAAGCTTAGGACACTGAATTAGTTTTTCTAAGTACAGGTTATTGCTATCAATTGCCTCTAGACCTAAACCACAGTGGTACTGACTGTCCACCCAGTGCCCTATCAATTTTGGACTTCCAACCAACGCCTGGCTCAGAGCTTGCAAAATTTCTGCTTTTTCATCTGGAGATGAAAGAGTATCAAAATATTCTTGGAAATCCTCACTCAGTGCATCTAAATCGTCAGGTAACGTAATTTGAGTGTTGTCAAGCTGTTTTTTTAATAAACTGGCTAATAAGCTTGCCACTTCCGTTTTTAATGCCCCCCCCTTACGCGAACCAATTCATCATTCTGTTTAGAATTAATACATTGATCTATTATTCTGTTCAATGATTGCAAATATTTAAAACCATTTAGACTTAAATGTTGATCCTTTCTTATAGATGTTAAACAATCTTCAGCTGAGGTTATTTTAACGTCCCGACCTGTTTTTTTATCACAGTATGTCTCTCCAAGGACAAAAGAATAAATACGATCACTCGTTTGCATACTTAGATACTTATTCGAATCAAAAGCAATATATGTATTTTCTTCTACTACTTTATCAGACTCCGTCTGAAGAATAAGTTTTTTATCTTTTTTTGCTTTTGCTGCAGACGCTTTTTCCACGGGTTTGACGCTTGCTATCGAATTAATTATCGCCGTTATTCTACTAAGTTTAAAATCTGCGTCATCGGAAAGGTCCTTGAAATCTGCATATACTTCTTCTACTTGTTCTTTTAACCTACTACTAACAGCTTTTTGCACTTCTTGAAAGTTTTGACTTTCTCTTAGATAAACAATAATTTTTGAAGCAATTTTCTTGAAACGATTATTCTCAAACTCAATTTCAATCCCTTCATCCTGAGTTTGAAGATATTCTTTAAAAGCTGACAAAAGAGGTTCTAAAAGTAAATCTAACCTCTCTATGTCAGGAAAAAAATCAACGATAGAATGTTCAGTTTCCCTAAATTTTTTATCATTTTCACCCGTTATAGTTCCGTGGCGGACTCTTCCTTCTGTGTCTTCCGACTCTTGTTCTTGAATCTCACATGTCGCAAATGTTTCATTTATTTCTGGGGGAATAGCCTGACGCAACATTTGACGTCGTTGATTTCTTGCATCAATTTCTGGATTATCTTCTAAACTCTCTTCATCACGATAATAAGATTTAATTTCGCTATACAAGCTCTTAATAAGGACAGGAAATTGAAACATCTTATTTAATTTATTAACTATATTCCCAAGCTCTCCCGTCCCTTCATTAATAAACTTCCTAATCTGTTCACCTATCTCGCTCATAAAATATCCCCTCTCTTGCCTCATAGGCACGTTGCTTTATTGAAAATCAACCCAATAAACTTAACAAAACATTAATTTTAGACGTCTAAATCAATTATATCAGATACTCTCTAAAATTTCGCGTAATTTTAACCGAATATCCATCTTGTCATGTAAAATCGAAATCCTTTTCGATATTAATTTAACTGAATCGGGAGCTGCTCTTTTTTATGTCTTGAGATGATAATTTAACAAAAGATTCTGATAAATTTTCAAGCAAAGGTTTTAAATGTTCTTTCAGCCATTGCAGAATTTGCTTTTGTTCACATATATCTTCAGGAGTAAGATCACGCACATAATCACTTGCACTTGAATAACAATCAAGAAGATCGGAA
>JAJZTL010000035.1 GCA_021848965.1 Pseudomonadota bacterium | reverse complement strand
TTCCGACCAATCCCTGGCGAGGATGACGAGATGGGTGAGCAGTTACGTTATTCCTTCTTGTAATAGTAATTCTGTTAATTGTTCTACACGGCTTTTTTGAGAAAATATTCGTTGTGCTTGCAACATGGGGGGGTGAACAATCAGGGCATGTCCCGTAATTTCTACGATTGCGTTGTTATTTCCTATAAGACGATTAGAAGAACTATACTGTGACGAGGATAGTTCGTAAGATTCCAAGCCGCCATATTCCAAGCCGCCATTTTTTACTGACATGGTGGCGTAAGGGGCGCCAAATAAGCCACAATAGTCATGATGTCTTCCCTGAATAGTAATAGTCTCATTAGAAGCAATCCAGAGAGAATGATATTCTGTATGCAAATAAATTGGACAACTTTTATTGTAGGCATTTTGTAATGTGAGTAACGCCGCTTGTGTGTGATCCATTCTTCCGCCAAGGGCACAAACAACATGTATAGAACTCGCATTTTTTTCTTTACAAAAAATCAACGCCTTTTGAAAGTCGGTTAAATTTTGATTGTGTATAGAGATAAATTTATTTTTATGCTGAGGAGGAATAGGCAATATCAGTGAATCAAAATCACCAATAATCCAGTCCGATTGAATATTCAAATAGTTTAGGGAATGAAAAGCGCCATCGAGGGCAATAATTGTGGCATTAGATGCGGCTTCTAAAATAATAGATTTAGGCAAAAAGGGACCATTAGCAACAATGAGATATTTCATAGGATCAATGGTATACTGTAGTTTCTGTTTCGTAAATAGTATATAATATCTCGCCTATGTGGTTCACACGTGTCAGTATTCATAATCCTATTTTTGCTACCATGGTAATGGTGGCAATTTTGATCTTGGGTGTTTTTTCTTACCAAAAACTGCCTATTCAACAATTTCCAGACACCAACATGCCGGCCGTTATTATTACTACGGCTTATCCCAATGCGTCTCCGAAGGCAGTTGAACACGATGTGACGGAGAAAATTGAAGATGCGATGAATACCTTGGGAGGAATTGATACAATTACTTCTAAGTCATATCAAGGACAATCGGTTGTCGTGGTTAAGTTTAACCTAGATACCGATGCAAACGTCGATGAAGAGCATGTGCGCGAAGAGCTAGCAACGGTGCAAGGTGATTTTAACGAGAATGTTGAGACACCGACAGTACGTCAAATTGATCCGGATGCGCAACCGGTTATATCCGTCAGTGTTCAATCTTCTAAGCGTTCTTTAAAAGATGTTTCTGATTGGGTAGAAAATGTCATATTAAAGAAACTGCAAGATGTTCAAGGTATTGGTCAAATCAATGTTGCGGGTGAACGGATTCGTCAAGTTAATATTAATATTGATCCTAAAAAGCTGATGGATTATCACGTTAGTTTGAGTGATATTGTCACGGCACTGCAAAACGATAATCAAGATTTTCCTATCGGAACATTGCGTGGCAAAACAACGGAAATCAATATTCAGCTACAAAACTCCTTAAAACATATTCCTGATTTTAAAAAAATTGTCATTGGGCGACGAGGAACGCAAGCGGTGCATTTGGGCGAGGTGGCGAATATTGTTGATGGTATGGCTGATGCTGAAAATGCGGCATTTATTGATGGAAAGCCAACAGTCGCTTTAGATATTCTGAAAACAGATGATGCTAATACAGTAGCAGTAGCAGCGCTAATAAAAGAGCGTGTTTTAGGATTAAAAAAAGAGCTGCCTGCTGATATGCAATTGAAAATTGTGAAGGATAATGCTAAAGGTATTTTAGGTTCGTTGAACAATGTGAAAGAAACCATTTTTGAAGGAACGCTGCTGACTATTTTGGTTGTTTTTCTTTTTCTCAGTTCTTGGCGAAGTACGGTTATTACTTCATTGACGTTGCCTATTTCAGTCGTGGGTGCTTTTATTGCAATGTCTGTTTTTGGTTTTAGTTTAAATAACTTAACGTTGATGGCGTTGTCATTATCAATTGGTATTTTAATTGATGATGCTATTGTGGTGCGTGAAAATATTTCAAGACATATTTTACAAGGAAAAACGCATTACCAAGCGGCTTTAGATGGAACTAAAGAAATTGGGTTGGCTGTATTAGCTACAACTTCAACCTTAGTGGCTGTCTTTTTACCGGTTGCTTATATGGAAGGTATGATTGGACGCATGTTCTTTGAATTTGGCATCACCGTATCAGTATCGGTATTAATTTCCTTATTTATTAGTTATACCTTGGATCCGATGTTATCAAGTCTGTGGTACGACCCTGATTTGGATGTCAAGCAGCAGGCTCACTGGTTACAATGCTTTACATTATGGCGCGAAGAAAAATTGGATATTTTCACCAAAAAATATGAAAATATTCTTTCTTGGTGTTTAAAAAATCGATTGAAAACACTGATAGCTTCGTTGTTGATTTTTTGTTTGTCATTTTTTTTGGTGAAATTTATTGGAAAGGAGTTCATCCCTAGTGCAGATTTAGGTGAAATATCTATCTTAGCAACAGCACCAGAAAGTGCTTCTTTAGCGTATACGTCAAATAAAGTGATACAAATTCAACAATTATTAAAGCAAATTCCTGATGTGGATTATAGCTATGCTGTGGTCAATACAAGTACAGCCATGGGAAATAATAGCTCAGCGATTTTTGTGGAATTAAAATCTAAAAAATATCGACAATATAGCTTTAAAGCATTAATGGATATTATTCGGAAACGTCTTGCTCATGTAGCTGGAATGGAAATCATGGTGGGCAGTACCGATGCAAATGGTCGTGTGCAACGAGGTATTCAAGTGAATATCCGGGGTGACAGTTTGCAAAAGCTAGATGAATTGGCTCAGCAAGTTGAGGCTGTGATGCATACGATTCCTGGTATGGTTGATATTGATTCCAGTTTAAAACCGGATAAACCTGTCATTGATCTGATGATTCGACGCGATGTGGCCAGTGATTTGGGTGTGACTCCAGAGGCTATTTATAATGCATTGCAACCATTGTTTTCAACTAAGGTGGTAGGAACATGGTTAGCGCCAGATGATAATAATTATAATGTTGTTGTGCAGTTGAGTGGAAAGAATCGTATTTTATTGAAAAATATTCACGATATTTCAGTGCCAAGTGTTAATTTGGATAAGCAGGGAAATGCATTAATGATACCCTTATCCCAATTAGTTGAAATTCATGAAGGTTCAATGCCTAGCGTGATTAATCATTATGGTTTAAGACGCCAAGTGGCTGTTTCTGCGAATGCACAAGGAGTGTCAGAAGGTGATGCCAGCATGACGCTGTTTAAGAAGCTAGGTCAGATGTCATTGCCGCAAGGCTATAGTTTTAGCACAGAAGGTAACACCAAAAAAATGGCTGAAAGCGCCGGTTATGCAGTGCACTCATTAGAGTTAGGAGTTATTTTTATCTACATAATTTTAGCGTCGCAGTTTGCGAGTTTTATGCAGCCTGTCGTTATTATGGCTTCACTACCTTTATCATTAATTGGGGTATTTCTCGCCTTATTTTTAACGGGAAGCACATTTAATATGTTTTCTGTTATTGGTTGTATTATGTTAATGGGATTAGTGACGAAAAATGCTATTTTGTTAGTTGATTTTGCAAATATGGCTATTCGGTCAGGCGCTGATCGTACTCAAGCGCTTTTAGACGCAGGAAAAATCCGAATGCGCCCGATATTAATGACGACATTAGCCATGATTTTTGGCATGTTGCCGCTGGCTTTGGGGGTGGGGGAAGGCGCAGAACAACGCATGTCGATGGCGCAAGCCATCATAGGTGGTATTATCACGTCGACTATTTTAACATTAGTGCTTATCCCTGTTGTTTATACTTATATTGACGATTGGAGTCATAAAGTTCGTCAGCGTTTCAAAAACATTGGTCGGGCAAGGATGGGATAAAACCTTTAGGTTTTATTAATTTTTGACAGGATTAGTCCTCTCAATTATAATTTTGCAAAGTAGTATTGAGTAAGCTTTCTTTAATTTTTGGTAAATGAGTGGCAGTGCAGGATGTTGTTTAGGAAAAAACCGGTTTTTCAAGAGTGGCGACACTTTGTGTCAGAACATCTCAGTCAGGTCGACGATAATAGTATAGTATGGATGCAGTATACCATAAGTCTTGGTTTTGGAAGTGAAGAAACAAGATCTGCTCAGCATATTATCAATGCTTTGCGGGAGTTACAAACAAAAAAGGAGATAATAGAGCATGGTATAACTGTAAAATTTAAAATTGTTGTACATGATCGAAGTCAGCTCGAAAGTTTTATGGGACTCAACCCAAATTTATCTGTTGAAGATGCAAGAGATATGGTTGATCAATTCGGTGAAGTATGGATGGAGCAGCATGGTTCCTTGATACAAATTGCATTTGGCGAAGATGTAGAAATTATTCGAACAAAAGACATTGCTGAAAATGCATTATTTCCAGACTGTGTTGAACAATTTCGTCGTTATTATGATGATTATACCTGGTCTTCATTGGCGTATACTGTTTCTCCTTTAGATAAATGGAAATATGAAAATGACAAAACGCTCTACATAGAATGTAAAGAAGGCATTTTACGTTGTCATGTCACGTATCTTTCTTCTCAATCAGAAAAAAACGTCGAAGGAAAAGGCGTAAAGAAACCAAAAACGGTAGATTTTAAAAGAGAAGACATGAGTGAAAAAGGTTTTACTACTGCGGAGCTTGATGAAATTTTTGGAGCAGTTGGAGATGAAAGAAATCCAAGCTTTGGTAAACTTGCTAAATATTCAGATCGTTTTTTAGAGCTTTTAATTAGACCAATGAAATACGCCGTTGATCATACCGCCAATAAGTTTTTGGCAAGAAAAGATAATGAGCTCAGGAGGCTTACTCCAGAAGAACAGTCAAGGGCCTTTGATTTTTTTGTAATATATGTGCGAAATGAAATGGCGTATCATTATTTTATATTTGAGCAAGAAAAGGCCAAAGGTCATCATATTATTGCGGAAATTTATCCGGGAGAGCGCCAATTAGCATTTCATCTATTGCAGCAAGATTTTTTACCAGAAAATTCGCTTGTTTTTATACCACTTAAGTTTAGCTCTAATGAAAAGGGGTTACGTAAATCTAGATTACTAGAGTTAAATGACGTTAATAGCATGGATAATAGTAGTCGAAGTAGTTATGATTCTGGAAGTATTTCTCCGGATGATGAAAATAATGAGTTTGATTCTCCTACAGTAGTGGCGGTGACAGGAAAAACTTTAGACTTATGATAAAATCTTATGATGACGCTCTAGTAGTTCTCAAAAATTTAATGTCAAACTTGCCGGGTAATGTCTATTGGAAGGGATGGAACGGATCGTACCTTGGTTGTAATGATAGGCAAGCAAAATTATTGGGATTTGAATCGGGTGATGAGATTGTTGGCAAAACGGATTTTGATTTGCCTTGGCCCAAAGACCACATTCAAGAATATCGTGCAAATGATTTGCGTATTATGCAACAAGGAAAAGCTGAGGTTATTGAGGAAATATTTGGTGAAGAGGGTGATACTGTACTTAGTATCAAAGCACCTCTTAAAGATGAAAGGGGTGATGTATTCGGTGTTTTAGGTATATCAATCGATATTACTGAAACAAAACGCATGGAGCAACTAAAAAAAGAAAAAGAAATTGCTGAGAAAAATGCTGAATTAATGTCCATACTTTCAGGTAGTGTGGCGCATGAGGTCCGAACACCGCTGTCAATTATTAAAATTAATGCTGATTTGCTTCAGTTATTAGATGCTGGGGAATTGTTTAAGTCTAAGGAACAAAGCCAAAATTTTTCAACTCAAATTAAAAGTATTTGCCAAGCAGTCAGGGAATGTTCCCAAGTTATTGACATGTTATTGGTAAAATTAAGAAAAATTTCAGTAGGAGCGATTGAAGAAGGTGCGAATGTTCAGCTTGAATCTTGTTCAATCGAAAAGACTATTCAGCAGGCATTGGCCCAATATCCATTTCGAGAAGATGAAAAGGTATGTTATCAAGGCGGTCCAGAGTTTTTTTATCAAGGCGATGAACGTTTAATTAAACATGTTTTATTTAATCTCATTCGTAATGCCCTGCGCGCGATAAAAACAGCAGGCAAAGGAGAGATTTTTATTCAGTGTTGTTTAGATAAAAATTTTAATTGTATTGTCTTTAGGGATACTGCTTCGGGAATTGAGCCAGAGTATTTACCTAAAATTTTTAATAAATTTGAAACGACAGATGATGCGCACTCTGGTACCGGCTTAGGTCTTGCTTTTTGCAAGCTTGTGATGGAGTCTTATGGCGGAAAAATTGAATGTCATTCTGAATTTGGACAGTTTACGGAGTTTACTTTGCTTTTTCCTAGCGTTCCTTTGCTGAAAGACGGCACGTTTCTGAACGTGATTTGATTCAATCATTAAAAGATGTACATATGCCATTTGATCATTTAAAAAATTACGTTGCAAGCAAATATCCTCATTTGCAAGAGCACATTACCGACGCTCAGTATGAGCAAATTGACTGGACAGTTAACACGTCCCTTGAATATCAAACCAGCGGAGCAGCCTTGGTTCAACTGGACAATCCACGTTTTTATCAAGCAAAACGTTTATTGGCAAGGCTGCATTTTCTTTCTTTGCTAAGACAAGGTGACTATTCTACCTTTGTTGGCGCTGAAAATAATCAAGAACCTCCGATTGATCCAGAAAATTTCGGTGCAATATCGGAAATAATTCAAGAACTGACAGCAGAGGAATATCAACAACTTTGGGTTGCTAGCACCACCTCCATTTCAGATCCGGCTAAAACACTAGCTGTCGGAAAAATTTCCTTAACCGCATTGGAAGACAGCGTAGAATTTTTAGCAGAAACGATGACGGTGCTACCAGAAATTTATCCTGCAGCGAAAGAATTAATGAAGGAAGACCCAACAGCAAAAGCAGCTTTCAATGCGATGTTTAACACCGGGCATTTTCGACACATGATGTCGGTTGAAGGAGATGAGAAAATGCATGGCAAACTCCGTGAAAAAATTATGATAAAAGAATTTGACCAACGTTCACTGAATCTTTGGTTCGCTTATTGGCTAATTGATATTGCAGCATTTGATCTACATACGCAAGACGGATTGGGCTCAAAAAGACTGAGAAATGATACCGCAAAAACAGTACTTTTTCTTAAAAGTCAATTGAATGAACTGCTGACCAATCCAAACAAGCCTATTTTAAAAGAATATTTAGAACAAAGAGCCCAGTGGATTACCTCAGGTATTTCTGATATATCTTTTCTTTCATCCACTCCATCTTCTCACGCGATACCTCGTATGGTAATGGCACGCATTGCAGCATTATGTCGTGTCTATACACCTCAAAGCGGTGCTGAAATTTATCATGGACTGAGGCGAATAAAGGAAACTTATGGCGATGAAAAATTTGATTCCATGATGTTAACACTGGATGCGTTGAAAAGGAGAGATGAACCCACACCTACCTATGGCCCAGCACTGCTATCGAATCTTTACAAAAAAACAGGAAATTACGCTACTGCCGTTTCCCTTGGATTACCGCTTATCAGTGAAGCGTTGGAGAAGTATAGAGCATTGTCTGCTGCATTGAGAGAAAAATGCATTCTTAATTTAAATGATTTAGGAAAAGCGAGCAATCTAGAGAAAATTATTGCGGGTGAAAAATTAGAAGTGAACATTGGTCAAAATGGAAAAGCTTGTTTAAATCCCATAACCCATGACCTGACACTATCTCAAACACCTGCTTTAGATAAAAAATAAAAATAGAGAAATCAACACTATATTTCTCTTCATTTTATTAACTGAGGTTACTTTAGAGATTTAATGAATGTGCAGATTCTTTAGTAGGTGCCATCGTCTCTAGCAAGTCACTGAGTTTTTTTTCAGCTTTTTGTTTTAAATCTAATGCTGAAGGATCACTAGAATTGATCGCAAGCAACGGAGCTATCCACTGGAGTGCTTCATTTAGCATGTCAACCGCTTCTTTAGTTTGCCCATTATCTCGAAGAAACGAAGCCAAAGAGGAACGACATAGCGCTTGTTTGAACCTTTCTGCTTCACCGCATGCATCATAAGCTATTTTGGCTTTTTGCATACCATGTATTGCAGTATGAAAGCTTTGAACTCCCTCTTTACTTTTTTCTTGTTTGTAAACGTCAAGCGCTCTACAATATAAGGATTTAGCAATTTCTTGCCTGACTTTCGATTGGTTGTTTTGTTCGATAAAATTTAGTTTAGTATGCAAAAATGCTTTTTTCTCGGGAGAAAGCAAAATATGTTGGGGATATTCTCGCGTTATAGCCATCACAATGAGTAAATATATTTCGTTCGAAGAACAAGGATGATTCATCTCTAGGGAATTAATGAGTATTTGATTCATCCTTTCAATAGCTGAGCCGTAATCAGACTTGCCATCGGCATCAGACTGATTATCACAATCGCATAGCTCTTGAAAAACTTTCTTTCCTGTCTCTAATAATCCGAGTTCTGTCGCAAACTCTAAACAATACTCAGCCATTTGACTCACCCCCATCATTGCAAGAAGATTCTGACGAAGAGGATCGTTAAAACTAGGGTGCGATTTTAAATCTTCAAAGTTATGGCACGTTCGGAACATGTCTTCATAAAACGAGCACCATTCACTATCGTTTTTTACTTCATCCTTGCTCGCTATTGAGACAAGCAACTGTCTCTGCATGATATTTCGTAGGAAAAACACTGAAATTTTGCCCTTAATTTCTAAGCTGTGTGTTTGATATTTATTTTTATCAGAATTATTTTCGTCATATAAAGACTCAGCCACTCGCGGGCGATCAACTATACGTCTATTGTTTGTAAAAAAAAACATACTATTTCTCTTGTTACCTAATTATTAAATCTCAAGATAAACTCCTGATTACTGATTATAATTCTACTGGATGCAGAAAATCTAACTCTGGAGACTACCTAAGAATAGCCGCCCAAGAATAGCCGATTGTAACGCAAAAACATTAAAATAAGATTAATTGCAAAAACTTACGTTGTTGGAGTTCTTTAGTCAAACGCAAAGAAAAATAGAAGGTAAAAAACAATATTTTTTTGAATTTTTCTTCATGTTATGATACAATTACACTCCATTTTCTTAACGTTTTCTGAAATTTAGAGCAAATTAAATGGCTTTTCTGCTTTTAAAAAAAATACAAGCCGTTAGTGCGACTAAAGTAGCTCTTCGTGATGTGTCTGGCGTATTATCTTATGGAGAGTTAAATCAAAAATCAGACTCGCTAGCTGCCTATTTGACTCAAAAGAAGAAAATAAAAAGCGGTGATTGTATTCCTGTTTTAATGCATAAGACAAATCATCTTATTGTGGTCATTGTGGCTATCTTTAAAGCGGGTGGTTGTTATGTGCCTATCGCTCATGATGCTTCTTCTGAGTTTGTATTAGACATCATAAAACAAACAGAAGCAGAAATTTGCATAACAGAGCCTTTATTAGCCCATTTGTTTGAAACTAATGTTCCATCTTCTGTTCTTTCTGTGAATGAGGCATTTTTTTCTCAAGCAAGCTCGGGTAGTGCGGAAAAACCTGTTTTATCTTTAAGTGTTTCAGATGACGCGCCTGCTTATATTATGTATACCTCGGGAAGCTCGGGGAAGCCTAAAGGCGTTATTGTGACCTACAATAATTTGGAGCATGTTCTTACTTCATGGAAAAAGACTTACGAGCTTTGTGAACGTGATATTCATTTACAAATGGCTAATATCACTTTTGATGTTTTTATGGGGGATTTATTTAGAGCATTGGGAACGGGTGCAACTTTAGTATTATGTAAGCGAGAAATTCTTTTAAGTCCAGACAAGCTTTATTCACTTTTAGTTGCTGAGAAAATCAGTGTTGCTGAATTTGTGCCATCAGTGTTGAGATCATTGTTAACTTATTTGAAGGAGCATGATTTAAAAATCTCTTATTTACGATTACTAATTTGTGGTTCAGATCAATGGAGTTTTGAAGAATATTGTTCTGTAAAGCAATATTGTTCTTTTCCTACGCGTATTATTAATTCTTATGGTTTGACAGAAGCAACAATAGACAGTACTTATTTTGAGGAATCTATGTTGGCTGAAAGTGCATTACATTCTTCGTGTATAACGCCCATAGGTAAGCCTTTACCGCATGTTGAAATTTTTATCTTAAATGAAGAATTACAACCAGTCATTAGAGGAGAAATAGGCGAAATTTATATTGCGGGTCCTAGTATTTCTGTTGGATATTTGAAGCAGCCGGCAATGACTAGAAAACGTTTTCTTTTCAGCCCACAAAAACCCAAACTGCGAATGTTTCGCACAGGAGATAGCGGATACCAGTTAGAAGATGGAAATATTATACTGATTGGACGAAATGCTTTTCATCTAAAAATAAATGGCCAACGTTTAACATTGCAAGAAATAGAGTTTCACTTTAAACAACATTGCCAAATTGATGATTGTTTTATTGAGCCTGATGATGCGGAGCCTAATTCTTTGGTTCTAGATATTTATTGCTTGTGCTCTATGGATACGAGTAATTTAACGTATGAACATTTTTCTGACTATCTGCATCAGAAATGGCCTTTTTTCAATATCAAATGTAAATTTTATTTGATTAACGAGATACCATTAAGTACGCAAGGTAAAGTGCAACGTTTAAAACTGCCTCAGATGGTTATTGGAACTTTATTGCCTTGCTTGTTGCCTCCAAAAAGTCCGTTGGAAAAAGAAATATTAACTATTTGGCAGGAATTATTAATGCTTAAAGACATAGGAATTAATACAAATTTCTTTGATGCAGGAGGAACATCATTACTTGCAATGGTAATGTTGGAGAGAATTAAAAAGTATTTTTATACAGATATGCTATGCTCACAGATAGAGGTAAGTACAATAGAATCTTTGATTAAAGAAATAGAAAGAAGGAGATTATCCCTTTGTGAGGAAAGTGTATGATGGCTTATAGTATTGCCATTATTGGAGGGGGTGTTTCAGCGGTAGCACAGGTTGCTCAGTTATTGAAAGAGCTCAAAGCACTAAACCCAGTCCCTAAAGTCAAAGTTGTTGTGTATGAGAAAGACAGTGTCATGGGGGCAGGCTTGCCCTACGCTAGTCAAGATGACTGTTATATTCTCAATTTGCCTCCTGCTTCGATGGATGTTTTGCCGGATTGTTCAGGACATTTTGCGCAATGGTTAAAGGAAAGATATCCTGATCACTCTGCATTTCCTCCTCGGCATTATTTTGGGCAATATGTTGCAGAAATAGCGTTACAATTGCAAAATGAAGCGAAAGAAATGGGTATTGAAGTCGAATACTCGCTTGAAAATGAAGTAACAGATGTTCTTGCATTGCAAAATAAGACTTACCAAGTAAAAAGTCACAAAGGTGATGAAAACTTTAATGGCGTCATTTTATGTACAGGACATTTACCGTCAAGCTGCTATACAGAATTAAATGGATGCCCGCAATATGCTCATAATGCATTATCTCCTCATATTTATAAAGAAATTTTACCTCATCATTCAGTCTTAATATTGGGCACAAGACTGACGGCGATTGATACTGCAATGAAGCTTCGCTCAATTCAACATCAAGGTGAGATAACAATGGCTTCGCGTAGTGGTTTGCTTCCTACGGTATTAAGCGAAAAAGTTGAAGATTACACTTTACAGTGGATTACTATTCGCTCCTTAATGAGATTAACTCAAGGGAATTCAAAACCACTGCAACTCAGTGATTTGTTACTTCTCATACAAGAAGAGTTTTCTGCTGCTGCAGGTAATAAGTTTCAACTATCAACTATACCCAGGAGTGATAAAGATATTAAGCCATTGGACTGGTTAAATAGGGAAATTGATGAAGCAATAAATGGCAAGAAAGCTTGGCAAAATGTTTTATTCGCGCTATATCCCATTATTCCTGCGATTTGGCCTATGTTGCATGAGCATGATCAGAAAGAGTTCATGCAAAAATATTACAGTACTTTTATGGCGTATATGGCAGCATTTCCTTTGCAAAATGCGAATAAAGTAAAAGGTATGATTGATTCTGGGCAATTGACCGTTACCGGGGGAATATCGAGTGATATTCAAAGAATTGGTGATAAATATAGATTTGCAGTTCACGGAAAGGAAAAATGGGCTGATTGGGTTATTAATGCTACAGGACCTGGATTTGATATTGAGCAAGTTTTACTTTATAAAAAAATGTTAAAAAGTCAAACCATTTTTCAAAATCCATTAGGTGGTATCAAAGTACATCCTTATTCTCTCGAAGTCCTGGATATAGATGACAAGCCTTATACTGGTTGGTATTGTATTGGTAATCCAACGATTGGCGGAGCTTTGACGATGTTAGATGTGGGGCAGATGGTGCATCAGGCTGGCATTGTTGCTGCAAATATTAATAAGACAATTTTTAATCATCAACATTCTAAATTGAGGGTAGGTAGAGGGAACAATGATGTGAAGTTATCATCTGCAGCAAACGCGTTTTTTCACACTCAAAAAGCCTCCTATAGCACATGGGCTAAAACGAGCAGAATAGTTACCAATCTGTTGAAAAGGATGTAGTTCTGTGTTGTTTACTATTACCACAGAATTACTACAAAAAATTATAGAGCAACTGCCCAATTACGTGTTTGTTAAAGATACAAATGGTCGCTATCAATGCTGCAATAAAAATTTTGCACAAATGCTAGGGATGAATACTCCTAGCGATCTCCAAGGAAAAACAGACTATGACATGCCATGGACATTTCATAGTGCTGAGATGTATATCAAAGAAGATCAAGAGATATTCAAGACGGGAATAGAGTTTTCAAATAAAGAGGTTTCAATGGTTTTTCCTGCTTCTGATGAAACGCGTTGGTTATCTATAAGCAAAAAGCCACTCTATGATGGTGCTAACATTATTGGAATTCTAGGTATTTATATTGATGTTACAGAGAAAAAAAGAGCAATTCTTTTAGAAAAAGAAAAAGCCATTGCTGAAAAAAATGCTGAAATAATGAACATCTTATCCAGTAGTGTAGCGCATGAAATGCGAACACCTTTATCGGTTATTCAAATCAATACGGATTTGATCCATATGTCGAATGTAATTGAAAATATTCAACCTCCAGCAAAAAGAAAACAATTCTTCCAATATATGAAAAATATATCGCAAGCAGTGAGGGAAAGCTCACAAGTGATTGATATGTTATTGGTAAAATTAAAACAATTAGTTGTGTGTGAGAAACCGTCAAATTCTTCTGAATGCTGTTTTATCGAAAAAATTATTCGAATGACATTGGATGAATATCCTTTTAGAGATAATGAAAAAGAAAAAATACATTATCGACAAGAAACGTCTAAAAATTTCAAATTTCCTGGTCATGTTAGGTTAACTAAGCATATATTATTTAATCTACTTAGAAATGCCTTGCATGCTATTGCAGAAGCCAATAAAGGTGAAATTTTTATTGAGTCTCAATTAGGGGATGGGTTTAATATACTCATCTTTAGAGATACAGGTGCGGGAATTCCGTCAGAGTATCTTCCCAAAATTTTTAATAAATTTGAAACAACGGATGATGTGCATTCTGGTACAGGACTTGGCCTTGCTTTTTGTAAACTTGTGATGGAATCTTATGGCGGAAAAATTGAATGTCGTTCTGAGTTAGGACAGTTTACAGAGTTTAGGCTTTTTTTTCCTCATCTAAGTGGCGAGCTATCCCACGCACCTTAACACTCCTCCACATAAGTTGCTATGGTAGCTCGAAGGAAAAGCCAGTTAAACCATTTTATCGCTTTCAGACACCAGCGCACTAAAATCAATGAGATGCGTAAAATATCGTTTTTCTTTGAGTTGTTCTGTCACACCATTGACGTAAATGAGTGCAGGCCAAAATGCGTGACCAGATGGAAGTTTTATCGCTGATAGTTTTTCTTTCATGATGTCTATCACGCCACTGGTTATTTTTTTTCTCGAAAACTTAATTTCACAAGCAATGAATGTATTGTGTCGAGTTTTGATGAGATAATCAATTTGTGCACCTTTTTGCCGTTGCGTCTTTTTTTGAAAATAAGGCCCATGTGCCAGAATATCCTGTGAGAGAAGATCGAGTGCTTTCCAAATGGCGGGTGCGTTATTTAAAATAAGATTTTCAAATTGCAATCCCATGAGGCTGTCCCAACCTGGAAGGCTGCTCATCGTTTTATTTTCAAAAAGCCGTGACTCAATAGCAGAACGATTGGGTTCGATAGTTTTTAAATAGAATCTCAAATAATTGTCGCTTAAGTGAAAATAACTGAGGCGAGAAGTTTTTTCAGAGATAAGATTCCAACTGTAGTAACGTTTCAGAAAACCCGCTTTCATTAATTCTTCTAAATAGTCACTCCAGAAGCCGCTTTTTTGTACGTGAAGACGCTGACAAATTTCAGTGAAATCTAAATGTTCATCGATTAATAATTCCACTATTTTTTTGTAGTATTGGCTCTTAGTTGTAAAAAGATCATGAAAAATATCATTGAATTCACGAAAAAGGATACCGCTTTTTTCAAAGCAAAGCCGACGAATATTTTCATCAGCCGATAAAGACGCTTGAATTTCTTCTAAGTAACGTGGGACACCACCTGTAACAGATAGTATTTTAAACGTTTCATGTGCATCGAAATGTCCACCTTGTGCTTGCAATAAATGACAAGCATCTTGAAGTGGTAATTCTTCCAATGTTAAATCCAGCGATAATCTTCCCATAAATCCTGCGCTGCTTAAGATATTTTCGTCAATCCAGAGCGAAACGGAGCTACATAGAATGAGAATCAGTTCAGTATTATTTTTAAATTCGAGATCCCAAGTATTTTTGAGCTTGCCAAGAAAGAGGGGATCTTTGGAACCCATCCATGAAATTTCATCTAATAGAATAACAGTGCGACCTTTCGTTGTTTGCATTGCAAGCAGATGAAAGAGTTTTCCCCAATCGTCATAGCGTCCTTCAGGTAATCCCGTATTTAATGATAATTGGCGGGAAAATTCATCTCGTTCATCTTGTGCGGTGATATCTGGACCAGGCGGAAGTCCTGCAAAATTCAAAAAACGGTATTTTTTACCAAACTCTTTAGATAATTGACTTTTTCCAATGCGTCGCCGACCTTTTATGATAACTAAGCTGGCTGTTCTTTTATTTGTTAAAGCGCGCAGTGCTTTTAATTCATGTTGACGACCAATAAATTTAGATGTTGGCATATAAATATAATTTTTATTACTTCACTTAAATGCTAATTATCATTTAAGTGAAGTTAATTGTCAATATTTTATTACTTCACTTAAATGACAATCGTCATTTAAGTGAAGTTTTTTTATTCGGCTGTTAGGCTTGGCTAATTTTGTTTTTTAATGCTACCGTTGAATCAGAGCGCTGACGGAGTGCACGCCCCTACAGTTCAGTGGTTTTATCTTAAGTAAGTGCCGTGACCCTAAAAATATTTTTTAGTTCAAAAGGTGATATTTCTAAATTGCCCTTGACAATGGGTAGCGATTTTCTTGAGATTTATACATCAATTGTGTAAAATTTAGTGCCTTATCAAAAGGCACACAAAAATCTTAATTAAAATAGTCAATATTTCATTCAATGAAGCAGAAAATTCTTTTATTTGTCACTCTATCATTTATCTGTGGTTTTATGATGATAAGTGGAGTTCAAACAGTTTGGGCTCGTACATACAGCACTTCCTTAAAAAATATTGCACAACAAATTTTATTACTTTCAGATCAAGAAGATGTTCTGACAGATAAAGTAAAACAATTAAAATCAGAACGAAAGGAGTTTCAGAATAACCCGCCTAAGCATTACCAAGAACTAGTTCAACTTCGAAATCAGCTAAAGATAAGAGCAGAAATGACAGTGATGTTAGTGGATGAATTATCGCAATCTCTCAATAATGCCCAACAACGAGGGAATAAGTTACTGAATGTACAAAGGAGTTTACAAGTTCGGTTACTCAGTGAGCAAGCAGAAAAAGAAAAAAAAGCGTTGACTCGCCAATCTCAACGAGTAGATGAACTCATTCGGCTTAACCAGAAAGGCGTTGATTTGCTTTCGACTAATTTGGCTTTAGCCGAAGAACTAGGTTTTATGTATCAGCAATATTTGGATGATTCATTGTTGCAAATGGAAGCTATGGAGAAAAAGCAAGTTATTCAAGGATTGCGTCGACAAGTGCGAAAAGAACAGAAAAAAATTGATGTGTGGCTAATGAAAATGAGCGCACTAAATCAACAGAAAGATGCGCTTTTGAATATATCTGATGCTAAAAAGCAAATGTCAAAACAGATTCTTCAAGAAAGTTATTTGTTTTATTATACTCAGCAAGTGCAGTTCAGTAATCTTAAAATTACATTATTGGAGTCAGCTATTCGTCAAAATAAAATGGCTGAAACTTTTAAAAATTTGCAGCAAGAACCGAATAACAGTACAAAACTCACTGCTTTTCAGAATACATTAGCGAATCAAATTAATACCTTGCAAGAAGTGTCTGATGCGATAAAGCAGCGTCAAGAGTTAATAAAAAAACAAGAAAAATTAATTCAAAATGCTTTGCAACAACAATGGATTTCAGCTCAAAATACGGTGGTATTAAAGCAAGAACTAAGTCAATTAAAAAATTGTATTGTTCAATTAATCTTATTTTTGAAAAAACAAGATAAAGCGGTAGTCGACATGCAAGGAGCACTGCAAGATTATTTCACACAGATGGTGGCAAAACGACAGGCATTGTTAAAATCAAATGAGGCGTTAGCGGCGGGCTTTTTTCATCAATTAATGGGACTACCTAAATTACTAGGACTTTATTTAAGCGGTTTATGGGAGCAAACATGGCAAGGACTGGTTTCGGCTAAAGCCGTCTTACATTTATTTGTAAGCGGTGCATTAATGCTATTGAGCATTTTCATTTGGTGGTTAGGCCGTAAATATTTTCAATTTCTTTCAGTAAAATTTTTAAAAAATCGACATAGAACTGCTGCAAATATTGTTTATGTATTTTCAGAATTATTTTATCGCAATTGTGGCAGTTTATGTTTGTTTTTATATGGTTGGTTCATTTTAAATTTTGCGGGTATTAGTTTTGATGTATACGTAGGGCTATTTTACACAGTCCTTATTTGGTTCGGTTTTCGCGTCATCATGGGAATAGCTCGTATTAGCTTAGTTGAACGAGAAAGCGATACACAAGGACATGATGCGCGCTTATACCATCGTTTAAAATGGGTTTTTATTGTTGGTGGATGGGCAACTGTATTAGTAGTCTTATCTCATCAATTTGACATTGGTGGAGTTATTGCTGAAATTTCTAATCGCCTTTTTATGGCATTTCTTTTGACAGTTTCTGTTGTGTTGATCCGCGCAAGGCATGTTCTTCCAGGATTAGTTGACCCTATTTTCGTACATCGAAAATATTTGAGTCGCACAGTTCGTACGGTTTGTTGGTTGTTACCTTTTTGCTTTTTTATTAGCACAGCCTTGGGATTATTGGGATATATCAATTTAGCTTGGATTTTAATTTATTATCAAGCAGCGCTTATTCTGGTTGTTGCTTGCTATATGATTTTACGTGGTTTAGTAACCGATTTATTAGATATTTCATCTGAGTGGATGATTCGACGACTCAATCAGGGGTGGTTATGGACCGAGGCGTTTTTAAAACCATTAGATAAGTTATTGCACATTTTTCTTTTTTTATGCATGGTAAGCAGTATTTTTATGTTGTTAGGATGGCAACGTAATGCTTTTGTAGTTGGAACGATAGAAAATTTTTTCAATTATTCTTTCTTTTCTTTTTCGGGCATAGAGGTAACGCCTCTCAACATCATAGAATTTTTTGCTCTTGTTTGTTTTTTTGTATGGTTAGCTAAGTGGACGCGTGAATTTGCATATCGTTGGTTATTTCGAAACTCCAAAGATATTGGCATTCGAAATAGTTTAGCGGTTCTTTCTCAATATATTATTGTTACATTTGGTGGTATTGTAACGCTACGTGTTTTAGGTGTTGATATGACAGGCATCTCTGTCATTCTTGGGGGATTAGCGGTAGGGCTTGGTTTTGGGCTACGGGATTTTGCTAATAATATTGTGGGTGGATTAATGTTACTTATTGAACGTTCAGTGAAAGAAGGAGATATTGTATCGATTGGACAATACGAAGGTGAAGTGACACACATTGGTATTAGAGCAATGCAAATCCGCTCATGGGATCATATGGAGGTGATGGTACCCAATTCTGAAATCTTTATGCGGCCGTTTATGAATTGGACCCATCAAGACAGTGTTGTGCGGACAGTGATTCCGATGAAGATTCATCCTGTTGATGATCCTGTTTTGGTTCAAAAAATGATTTTGGATCTTCTGCATAATGTTTCAGAGGTCTTGCCCGAACCTGCCCCTGAGGTATATTTTGTAAATGCGGGAGCTTTAATTGAATTTGAAATTCGTTATTTTATTAATATTGAAACTCAAACCCGTGCAGCTATCCGATCAAAAATTATTTTGATTATTATTAATGCACTTAAAAAAGCAGGTATTCGTTCACCCAATATTCAACAAGATTCTTATGTGTGGGAAATGGATTCTTCGCTAAATAAACTATAATTATTTATTATGAGTAATGAAAAAGAAACAAAAGAAAAAAATGTAGTGATAGAGGGCATTACTGAAGAAGGAAAAGCGTTTCGTCCTAGCGATTGGGCTGAACGTGTGAGTGGAAATTTGGCAACGTTTAAAGACTGCCGTTTGCATTATTCGCCTTTGCTTCAGCCGAGTGTAACAGATGAAGGCAATAAGTGTGTTATATTAGATCCTATTTTAAAAGAAACCAATCCGGATCTTTATGAATCGTTACTTGAGTTTGCTCGAGTCAATCATTTAAAGATTTGCCGTGAATAATTAAATAATTACCTTTAATTTATGCCAAGTATTCAATATTATTCTTCACCTCAAAACCCTAGTGAACGGCGGATAAATTTCTGGGATCTTGTGGCGCTATTTTCGATCATAGCCTTAATTTCAGGTTTAGCTTGGGGAGCTAAACAAATGGCCGCCCCATATGCGGTGGGTGAAGTTCTACCTATTTCATTAGCTACCTCATATCTTCCAAGTTATGCGTTGCTCACAGTATTGCGCATGTTTATTGCACTATTTTTTTCATTAATTTTTACCTTAATTATTGGTACATTAGCTGCCAAAAGCAGGCGAGCAGAGCAATGGATTATTCCTGCGATTGATATATTACAATCTGTGCCTGTCTTAAGTTTTTTATCAATTACCGTGGTAGGATTTATTCGTTTTTTTCCTGGAAGTTTATTAGGGCCTGAATGCGCATGTATTTTTGCTATTTTTACGGCTCAAGTCTGGAATATGGTTTTTGGGTTTTATCAGTCGTTAAAAATGTTACCCGCAAATTTGAAAGACGCGGCGGAAGTTTTTCAATTATCTTTTTGGCAAAAATTTTGGCGTATAGAAGTTCCCTTTGCATTACCCGGTTTGCTTTGGAATATGATGATGTCTGTGTCGGCAAGTTGGTTTTTTGTGGTGTTATCAGAAGCCATATCTGTATCGAATCAATCGATTCATTTGCCAGGTTTAGGGTCGTACATAGCTGTTGCCATTGAGCATTCGAACACTCAAGCTATATTTTATGCCATATGCATGATGTTAGCCGTTATTTTTATTTATGATCAATGCTTATTTCGCCCGTTAATGAAATGGTCTGAAAAATTTAGAATGGAAGGTGCTTTAGAGGATACGCTTTATTCTTCTTGGCTGTTTAATTTATTGCAAAAAACACGTTTTTTATATTATGTGCGTGATTTTTTTACCTGGCTCACCGATTATTTTGTCAATTTTAGGCTTTTTATTATTTTGCATCAGCAATGGCCGATGTTAAAAACAAAATGGCAAAAGCAGTACAAGGAAGGAATAAAAGGAAAGCATCAAGTCAATTGGTCGACCATTGTGTGGCGGGTGTTAACAGGTGTAATTATTGGTAGCTCTGTGTTTGTGATGATACGTTTTTTTTGGAATATCATGTCGCTTGAAGAAATGTTACATGTTTGTTTTTTGGGAACGTTAACCTCATTGAGAATTATCATTTTAATTTTTTTATGTTCATTAGTTTGGATTCCTGTGGGGGTTTGGATTGGGATGCGTCCAAGGCTCACTTCATTAGCTCAACCGATAATTCAGTTTTGTGCGGCGTTTCCGGCTAATTTAATTTATCCATTAGTGGTCATTACCATTGTGATGTTTCATCTGAACGTCAATATTTGGCTCAGTCCTTTAATGATTTTGGGTACACAATGGTATATTTTATTTAATGTGATTGCAGGTGCTTCACAAATTCCGGTTGATTTGTGGCAAGTGGCCGAAAATTTTGGTTTAAAAGGAGTGTGTTGGTGGAAGCGTTTAGGTTTTCCTGCGATTTTTCCTTATTACGTCACAGGTGCTATCACGGCCGCCGGAGGGGCGTGGAATGCGAGTATTGTGGCTGAATGGGTCAGTTGGGGACAGACGACTTTAAAAGCCGATGGATTAGGCACATATATTCATCAGTATACCGAAAGCGGTGATTTTTCGAGAGTGGCTCTAGGGACGGTCATTATGTGTTTATTTGTTTTGGCGTTTAATAGCTTTTTCTGGCGCCCTTTATATTCTCTGGCGCAAAATCGTTTTCAAATGGACAGAGTGGCCGTAAAATAATAGTTAATCTCGTATTAAGATAATTTATAGATTTCTTTTTTATGTCCAATGACTAAAGCTAAAATAATAGACTTCTTTCGAAACTCAATTTCAGGTCCTTCCATGAACAAGGAGTTTGTTGTTTGTAGATGAAAATGAGTCTCCCACGGAGCCGTCATTGCGAGGAGCGGTATT
>JAJZTL010000129.1 GCA_021848965.1 Pseudomonadota bacterium | reverse complement strand
TCGCTCACGCCCGCATGAGCTGGCTATCATGATAAGCCAGCTCACATTACTCTCTAGTGCATCCTATCATTGCTGATCTTCCGCACTGTCTCTATTAAAGCACATTTCGGACTTACAATGGACTCATTGAAACGTTTCAAAAAACAAAGCAGCAAAGAGGAGCGTACCGATGAATACATGCAGGAATGGTATAATGTTTTGTTGGACCGAGATTGGCGTGATGACGAATGGTATGATACTTCTTATGTGGATGAATTTCTCAAATATGCCAAAAAACATTTCGTGACGTTTGATGAAAAATGTAAAGTAGTTGTCAAGGCTGCTAAAATTCTTAAGCCCTTTTTAGATAACTCCTTGAGAGAAAAGCTGCGTAGTCCATCCATCACATGGGAATCACTAAAAAAGGAATACCTTGATCATATTTCTTTTGATAAAGTCGATCGCATATTCAAACGCCTCGATAAAATAAAGAAACAAGATACGATTATCTCTTTTCCTTATCAAGAATGGGTAGAAAAACAGCGTCACCCCGATAGATTTTTTTAAGTCGTATGTAAGGTCCCTCCATAAATAAGCTTAAGATTATCTCGGCAAACATCATCAGAAGGTAAATAAACTAATGCCTTCTGCCAAGCAATTGCAGCATTTTTCATATCATCCAATTCATAATAAATGGTGCCAAGATTATTATAGGCTTCATTCAATTGAAAGTGTGCCGTTTCTGGATACAATTGAATGGCTTTTTTATAGGCCAGTAGTGCGCCTTTCAAATCACCTTTTTCTTTTAAATCAATGCCATGGATGTAGTAGGCGCGAGGATAACCAGGATACGAGTTTAAACATTGTTTCAATAGTTTTTTACTTTTTTTCTCATCAAAAAAACTGTACACAATCGATTCTCGGCAAAGCACCTCTGGCGTTTCTCCTACTTTATTTTTAGCTTGATCCATCAAATGTAAAGCTTCCTTATAATAACCATCTTCAGCCGCTACCATGGCATAGGTGATTTCTTCAAAAATACTTTTGCAGCAGGATTTATACAGTTTTCCTGAAGCGCAAGGACAAGGTGCATAACTATCAGTAATAAATTGTTGTGCTGAAGCTCTTTCATCCGGATCTTGGATAATATCATGATTCAAACCCAGCGTTGTTTTAAATTGTGCTGAGAATGTTTGCCTAATTGTCGTTAGCAATGGCTGAACAGAAGCCGAAGAAACCGTTTCAATCACTAGCCCATATCGTCCTGCCGCCTTTTTTAAAAAAGGTTCGGCCGGATCATTTTTAGCCAGCAAAACACGTTGAGGTAAAGTAGCGTGTGGTGGTATGAAACCTAATAACACATCGATATTACTTTGTGATATCTCTTTTTCAATAACTTCATGACTTAAAAGGTATTCGCTCGGTAAATGCATAAGCATATAGAGATCAACGTATTCACCGGCTACTTTGGCATCCAGACGGAACATTAAATAAGCAGGGTTATTTTCAAAATCACGAAAAGTATATTTTTTCATAGAAAGCCATGGCAGTATTGGTTTTTTAGTGTAGCAGATTGTAAAAATAATGCCTATCTTATTGGATTCAATTACCGTTTTTTATGCATTACATTACATTAATTAAAACCAGTAGGCATGACTACTGGTATAAATGAAGGAGACATAGACAGTTTTTTGAAATTATGATGCTAGCGTCAATGAATCTTAACAGTTTAACTTTAAACATTGAAACACATTAACTTGCCGAGTATAATATTTTATATACGGCAACAAATAAATTATTAGTGTTTTAATTTGCCGAATATAAATATATTTATAGGGCAACATAATTATGACGCTTGTTGGCAGAGAAACTGAACTGAAACAGCTTGAAAGTTTTTATACATCGAAAAAAGCTGAATTTCTAGCAATTTATGGCAGAAGAAGGGTGGGGAAAAGCTTTCTCATTCAACAATTTTGCATGAAAAAACCATCTATTAATTTCCATGTTACAGGATTAAAAGATGGTACGCTTGCCGAGCAAATTGAACTTTTTACGCGCGTTATTGGAAAAACTTTCTATGGCGGGGTTGAGCTTAAAAATAAATCTAAATGGCTCGATGTTTTTGAACAGTTAACCGATGCCATCAATAAAGTCAGTAAAAATAAAAAAATAATTTTATTTTTTGACGAATTACCTTGGATGGCTACAAAAAAGTCAAAAATTCTTCAGGCTTTAGATCATTATTGGAACAGATATTGGTCACTTGATCCAAGAATAAAACTTGTTGTTTGCGGTTCAGCTGCGTCATGGATATTAGACAATTTGATCCATAACAAAGGTGGCTTATATAATCGCATTACCCACCAAATTGAATTGATGCCGTTGACACTGAACGAAAGTAAGAAATTTTTATCCAAAAAGGGAATTAAATTAAATAATGATCAAGTATTAAAATTATACATGGCCATGGGGGGAATTCCTCTCTATCTTGATCAGATACAAAAAGATCTGTCAGCGGATCAAAATATCGATATTTTATGCTTCACAAAACGTGGACTTTTATTTAATGAATTTAACAAACTGTTTTCTTCACTATTTGAACAACAAGATGTACATGAAGAATTAATTCGCTTAATAGCAGCTAATCGATATGGAATTTCTCAAATGCTACTGATGAAGCAATCTTCAAAAAGTATCGGTGGTCGTTTGAAACAGCGTTTGAAAGAATTAGAAGAAGCTGGATTTATTGAGTCATTTGTTCCTTATCAACATAAAGAAAAAGGAATATACTATCGTGTATTGGATGAATATACTTTATTTTATCTTAAGTGGATAGATCCTATTGCCAGTAGTCTAAAAAGACGGGACAAAGAAAAAGGATATTGGTTATCAAAACAACAAAATAGTGATGTTGGAAGTTGGAGCGGTTATGCTTTTGAAGCAATTTGTTATAAGCATCTTAGCGCTATTCGTAAAAAACTAGGTATTCAAGCTGGCGTTGAGGTAGGAACATGGCGTTATGTACCACGGAAACTTGAAAATAAACAAGGCGCACAAATTGATCTTCTGTTTGATCGTGAAGATAATGTCATAACAATTTGCGAGATAAAATTTTCTTCTCTGCCATTTGTCATTGACAAACCATACGCTAAAACTTTACAGAATAAAGTTGATGTTTTTCAAGAACACACAAGAACAATAAAGCAAATTTTTATTTGCATGATAACAGCTCACGGTATCAAAAAAAATATCTATGCTGATGACATGATTAATGGCATTGTAACATTAGAAGACTTTTTCAACAGTTGAGTAAATTCGTTTTGAAATTTTTAAAAAATTAGTTGCCAAGTTCAATATTAAGGGTGATTATTGGGATAATCACCTCATGATTTTTATTCAGTGCCTGCCAGTACTTGGTGATTAGCTAATCTAGAATTTAAGCGTTTTTAAATTTTAGCCGTTCAAAAAGGTTCATTTTAAGCATAAAAAATTGGCATAAATTTGACAATTTTTCATGAATGCATTTAAACAGCCATAAACATGCCTTAAACGGATTTTAGTTAAAACATGAACATTCATATTGCCACATATAAAATAATTCGATCAAAGGCCATTTATGGAGGTCATTTTTTTGTAACATTTTAAAAAATGTTCAATTTTTGAACACTTTCGATCGCTTATTCACTGAATCCAATAATCACAATTATTGGATTTAAATTGCAGAGGCGGGCGGGCGAATTTAAACAAGCAACAATTGTAACGACATCTTGTACTTTCGGCAATTCATTCTACTAAGTCTTCGTTATCTTCAGAGTGTGGCAACTCTAACATTTTAATATTTGATATTGCATTTCCAGCAATGCCTTTTATAGAACTATGCATATTAATTGTGTTATCAATTACCTTTTCTATTTGTTTTTCACGCTGTTTCCATATTTTTGCCATTGCTGTTGGCGGTCAATTATAATTCCCTACGGCGGACAGTAAAAATAGTTAGAAATTTTATCACAGTGCCATGAGCTTATTCTTATAATAAAATAGATTATTTAAGTTTGGATAAGTTGAATGACAAC
>JAJZTL010000034.1 GCA_021848965.1 Pseudomonadota bacterium | reverse complement strand
AAAAAAGGGCACTCGTAAGTGCCCTTTAGGAAAAAACTCCTGGCAATGACCTACTTTCACATGGGGAGACCCCACACTATCATCGGCGCTAAGCAGTTTCACGACTGAGTTCGAAATGGGTCAGGTGGTACCCGCTCGCTATGGTCGCCAGGAAAACTGAGGCTCTTCGTATCAAATCCTAAAACTCAATACTCAAGCAGCATTCTTTATAGTGACGTAAAGTAATTCACAAGATGTTTCGATGATGTGGTCAAATCAATCAGCTCATTAGTACAGGTTAGCTCAACGCCTCTCAGCGCTTACACACCCTGCCTATCAACGTCGTAGTCTTCAACGTGCTTCATGGGAAAACTCATCTCAAGGGAGGCTTCCCGCTTAGATGCTTTCAGCGGTTATCCCGTCCGAACTTAGCTACCCGGCCATGCCACTGGCGTGACAACCGGTGCACCAGAGGTTCGTCCACTCCGGTCCTCTCGTACTAGGAGTCGCTCCTCTCAATTTTCCTGCGCCCACGGCAGATAGGGACCGAACTGTCTCACGACGTTCTAAACCCAGCTCGCGTACCACTTTAAATGGCGAACAGCCATACCCTTGGGACCTGCTACAGCCCCAGGATGTGATGAGCCGACATCGAGGTGCCAAACTCCGCCGTCGATATGAACTCTTGGGCGGAATCAGCCTGTTATCCCCAGAGTACCTTTTATCCGTTGAGCGATGGCCCTTCCATTCAGAACCACCGGATCACTAAGACCTACTTTCGTACCTGCTCGACATGTCCGTCTCGCAGTCAAGCACCCTTTCGCCTTTGCGCTCTTGGTACGATGTCCGACCGTACCGAGGGTACCTTCGTACTCCTCCGTTACTCTTTAGGAGGAGACCGCCCCAGTCAAACTACCCAGCATGCACTGTCCCTAAACCCGATTCAGGGTCCCAGGTTAGAACGTCAATCTTATCAGGGTGGTATTTCAAGGATGACTCCACGAGAACTAGCGTCCTCGTCTCATAGTCTCCCACCTATCCTACACAGACAACATCAACATTCAGTGCAAACTTATAGTAAAGGTTCATGGGGTCTTTCCGTCTAGCCGCGGGTATACTGCATCTTCACAGCAATTTCAATTTCACTGAGTCTTAAGTGGAGACAGCGTGGCCATCGTTACGCCATTCGTGCAGGTCGGAACTTACCCGACAAGGAATTTCGCTACCTTAGGACCGTTATAGTTACGGCCGCCGTTTACCGGGGCTTCGATCCAGAGCTTCGCTTGCGCTAACCCCTTCAATTAACCTTCCGGCACCGGGCAGGCGTCACACCCTATACGTCTTGTTGCCAATTCGCAGAGTGCTGTGTTTTTAGTAAACAGTCGCAGCCACCTGGTTTCTTCGACCTCTCTCCGCTCCCCCTGCTCAGGTTCACGTACCAGAGGCGTACCTTCTCCCGAAGTTACGGTACCATTTTGCCTAGTTCCTTCACTTAAGTTCTCTCAAGCGCCTTAGTATTCTCTACTTATCTACCTGTGTCGGTTTGCGGTACGGTGAAATATTACCTGATGCTTAGAGGCTTTTCCTGGAAGCTTGGTATCAATGACTTCGTCCTCATTACGAGAACTCCCCTCGTGACCTCCGCTATAACTGTCCGGATTTGCCTAAACAGCCAGCCTACATCACAGAACCCGAACAACCAATCTCGGGCTCACCTAACCTTCTCCGTCACCCCATCGCAGTAATATCCCGTTCAGGAATATTAACCTGATTCCCATCGACTACGCCTTTCGGCCTCGCCTTAGGTGCCGACTCACCCTGCTCCGATTAACGTCGTGCAGGAAACCTTAGATTTTCGGCGAGGGGGCTTTTCACCCCCTTTATCGTTACTCATGTCAGCATTCGCTCTTCGGATACCTCCAGCTAACTTCTCAGTTAACCTTCATCAGCCTACCGAATGCTCCCCTACCACGTCACACTAAGTGTGACATCCGCAGTTTCGGTGTGTAGTTTTAGCCCCGTTACATCTTCCGCGCGGGCCGACTAGACCAGTGAGCTATTACGCTTTCTTTTAAGGATGGCTGCTTCTAAGCCAACCTCCTGGCTGTCTATGCCTTCCCACATCGTTTACCACTTAACTACACCTTTGGGACCTTAACCGACGGTCCGGGTTGTTGCCCTCTCCACCATGGACGTTAGCACCCACGGTGTGTCTCCCGTGATTCAATCTGTTCGTATTCGTCGTTTGCATCGGTTTGGTAAGTCATGACAACCCCCTAGCCGAAACAGCGCTCTACCCCAAACAGTCACTCACGAGGCACTACCTCAATAGTTTTCGGGGAGTACCAGCTATCTCCAAGCTTGATTAGCCTTTCACTCCTAGCCACACCTCATCCGAAGAATTTTCAACTTCAACCGGTTCGGGCCTCCAGTTCGTGTTACCGAACCTTCACCCTGGACATGGCTAGATCGCTTGGTTTCGGGTCTATTACTATCGACTATCGCCCTATTCAGACTCGATTTCTCTACGGCTCCCCTCACGGTTAACCTCGCCAATAACAATAACTCGCTGACCCATTATACAAAAGGTACGCAGTCACCCAGAATAATAAATTATCCCAAGCTCCCACGGCTTGTACGCAAACAGTTTCAGGTTCTCTTTCACTCCCCTCTCCGGGGTTCTTTTCGCCTTTCCCTCACGGTACTGGTTCACTATCGGTCAGTTAGGAGTATTTAGCCTTTGGGGATGGTTCCCCTTATTCGTTCAACCAACCTCTCACGTGGGTCGGCCTACTCTCTCGCATGTCTAGTACCCTGATATTACTACGTGTACGGGATTATCACCCTCTACGATAGTCTTTCCCAAAACTTTCCACTTCTAATATCAGTATCTCATGCCGGGCTCTTCCCCTTTCGCTCGCCGCTACTTAGGGAATCTCTGGTTTGATTTCTTTTCCTCTCGGTACTGAGATGTTTCAGTTCCCAAGGTTTGCTTCTTATACCTATGTATTCAGTATAAAATGACGCACTTAGTACGCCGGGTTCCCCCATTCAGACACCTCCGGATCACAGGTTACTTGCCACCTCCCCGAAGCTTTTCGCAGGCTATCACGTCTTTCATCGCCTCTAACTGCCAAGGCATCCTCTGTTTGCGCTTAATTCTTTAACCACATCATCGATGCATCTCATGAATCTATAAAATAAACCCAAAATTACAACAATGACGCGCCTTACAATCTAAAACGCTTGTGAATTCCGCTTTACGCTATTTTTATTATGTGCGGGAATAACAATGTTGCACATAATAAACGTAAAACTTTCTTTTCTTTACGTCACCATTTTTTTAATGAACTCTCTAGAAAATCTAGAAGAAAATATTGGCCATCCAACACTTTCTTCTACATCCTCAGCAGGCGAATATTATTCACCCCACATCTCTGGTGGAGCCAGGGAGGATCGAACTCCCGACCCCCTGCGTGCAAAGCAGGTGCTCTCCCAGCTGAGCTACGGCCCCATCCCGCATTTCACCATCTTGGTGGGTCTGGATGGACTCGAACCATCGACCTCACCCTTATCAGGGGTGCGCTCTAACCACCTGAGCTACAGACCCCCTCTATAAGAACACTTTACTTCAACTCACTTTTCAGTTTATCTCCGCTTCGTGCCCCTCATCTCTCAGGGAACGTGCATTCTACTCCTTTCTGCGGACATGTCAATACCCTATAACAAAAAAATTTGAAATATTTTGCTAAACTCTATTTTTTCTGTAAAAGACCCTTTGTCCATCAATACAATGAACACTTTCAACAGCAACAGATATTCTTGCCCTCTTTCAACGAATGAACGTAAAATGAGACAAATACAAGCGAGATGATTCATGAATGTAACCAAACAATCTATTTTTATTGCTGCCTTAGGCACAATGCTAGAATATTATGATTATGCTATTTTTAGCATTTTTCTCCCTATTATTGCGCCCGTATTTTTTGCTGCACATTCGCGATATGACGCCTTAGTCATGGGATTTTATGCAGTGTTAATTTCTTCCATTGCAAGACCTCTGGGTGGCATTATCTTTGGTATAATCGGCGATAAATGGGGACGTAAGACCGCTTTACTGATATCGCTGTATGGTATTGCACTAGCAACATTTACTATTGGAGTCCTTCCTGGATATCTGATTTTAGGCGCGGCTTCAATGATAATACTTACACTAATCCGCTCTATTCAAATGATTTGTTATGGTGGTGAATACAGTGGTGCTGGCATTTATGTAGTTGAGCTTGCTAAAGGCTATAAAGAGAATTTCACTGGCAGCTTAGTGTCCGCCATGGCTTTAGTAGGTTCAGTAATAGCATCTGTTATAGGTCTCATTATTACGGCAATGAATAAAGATAATCCTCCATGGCGCTGGGCTTTTATTTTTGCAGGCGTCATCGGCGTCGTTGCCGTATTATTCAGACGTCACATGACCGAATCAGCTTCCTCTGAACAATTGATGGATAAAACCTCTTTCCGGAAATTATTTCTTTTATATCCTTACCAGCTCTTAGCGGGCAGCTGCATTGGTGGTTTCATTACTCTCCCCTTCACCACGGTACTTTCTTTTATTAATCCTATGCTAATGACTCAAGGATACTTCAATAATTTTCAGTTTATGCTACTACAATTCAGTTTGTCGGTGATTGCAGTAATTGTGTTACTGATATCAGGTACAGCTGCTGACAAATATACCTCTGAGAAAATCATGCGTTTTGCCGCCATAGGGCTGATTCTTCTTGGAGTACCACTAAGCTTCTTATTAGACAGCCAAAATATTATCTTAATTTTAATTGCAGAAATCAGCTTGATTATTATTAATGAAATGCTATTGGGCCCCTCCAATGCTTATTTAAAATCTATTTTTCCAACAGATGTACGTTATCGTGGAATAGCCTTCAGTTTTTGCTTAGGAATGTCATTAGTTGGCGGACTCACTCCAATTATCGAACATTTTCTTTTTACTCACACAGGTACATTAGTCTCTCTATCTGTTTGGCTCATATTCATCAGTAGCTTGACCCTATTCAGCTTTCATAAAGTTTCGCAACTATTCGGCAAAGAAGCCACAAAACTGTAGGGGCGAATAACATTCGCTCTTGCTGGTTTCAGCGAAATTTATGTTATTGGCAAGAAAAGCGAATATTATTCGCCCCTACAGTTAGTAAATAAATGGCAAACCTAACTCTTTTAGGAATTCATTATGCTTTTCGGTAGCCAATTTAATTTTCTCGTCAATTTCCTGTAATTCATGATTAACTGCAATTAAATCAATCTCTTTTTCAGGCAATGCAGTGCTAATATACCTTGATATGTTTAAGTTATAATTATTAGCAACAATTTCTTCCATTGAAACACATTTAGCATATCGGGCTTCTTCTTTACGAAATTGATAAGCATCGATAATTTTATCAATATGTTCAGACAAGAGCTGATTTTGTCTTTTGCCCTTCTGATAATGTTCGCTTGCATTGATAAATAAAACATCCTCTGTTTTTTTGCATTTTTTAAGTACTAAAATACAAACAGGAATACCCGTAGAATAGAAAAGATTAGCAGGCAATCCAATGACAGCATCTATATTTCCATCCATCAGTAATTTCTTACGAATACGCTCTTCTGCGCCCCCCCGAAATAAGACACCATGCGGGAGAATAATTGCCATAGTTCCTTCTTGTTTGAGATAGTGAAATCCATGCAATAAAAAAGCAAAATCCGCGGCAGATTTAGGTGCTAATCCATAACTTTTAAAACGCACATCATGCGCCATCGCCTCACTTGGCTCCCAACGATAACTGAAAGGAGGGTTTGCCACAATCGCATCAAAATAAGGCTTTTTTGCGGGATTCATTTCACGCAACATATCCCAGTCATTGAGTAATGTATCACCATGATAAATTTCAAACTCCGAATCTTTCACACCATGCAATAACATATTCATGCGCGCTAAGTTATAAGTAGTGATATTTTTTTCTTGGCCATAAATCTTACCAATGCCATGAGGACCCAACTGACTTCTAACATTCAGCAGAAGAGAACCAGAGCCACAGGCAAAATCTAAAACACTCTCTAAATGTTTCTTTTTACCCAAAGTAGGATCTTGACTGTCTAATGTCACTATCGCTGATAAAATACTGGAAATTTGTTGAGGGGTATAAAACTCGCCAGCTTTTTTACCTGAACCCGCGGCAAATTGACCAATCAAGTACTCATAGGCATCCCCTAAAGTATCCTTATCAGTTGAGAACGCCGATAATCTTTCCGCTATTTTAGTAATAATGGTACATAATTTTGCATTACGATCTCCATAAGTTCTTCCTAATTTATCAGAAGATAAATTTATCTCAGAAAATAGCCCTTGAAAAGCACGTTCAAATGATTCATTTTCAATATATTCAAAACCTTTCTGTAAAACACTGAGTAAATGTTCATTCTGCTTTCGAGCCATCTCCGCAATATTGCCCCATAAATAATCGGGCCTGATGACATAATGAACGCGACGACGCATCAGATTTTCAAAATCGGCAATATCATCTTCATTTTCTTTATACCAATGTTGCAAGGGCGTGATATCCCCATTTTTGGCAGGATAATCCTCTCCCAGCTCTTTTTCCGCCGCAGCTTCATAATTATCAGAAAGATAGCGTAAGAACAGAAACGAAAGCATGTAATCGCGAAAATCATCCGCGTTCATAGCACCACGTAATTGATCCGCAATGGCCCATAAAATTTTACCGAGTATTTTTTGTTGCGGCTCTGTCATGTTGTTATCTCTATGTGTGAATCTTTAGGGAATAAGTCAGGATTAAACGTATAATTGTTCAGAAAAGTCTCCAAAATTTTCTTAAATGCCACTTTGTTTTCGTCTAACATTTCTATTGGCTCGTAAAGCGAGTAATTGCCATGATTTAAAATATTGATAATACGCGAATGTAAATCACCATCAAGATCGTCCTCTTCTTGTTTAATAAGCATAGAAAAATTTTTGTATCCATGAAAACTCGCTGATTTTTCTAAAAGAGCGCGTAAAATATTAAAATGATAGGTAGATAATTTATTTTCTTGCGCAGCCTGATGCAATTCAATTAACGTGGCAACATGATGAAAAAATGGGGTATCTCCTGTATAACGCACAAAATATTGTTTGGTATCGCGAGAAAACTTTAAAAAGTATGAATGAAATTTATCTCGAGTTCCGTGCAATTCATTATACATCACATTAAAAAAAAGCGTGTGATGCGAAGAAATAACGGTTTTAATGGCATTATCTTTCTTTTTAATTAATTGTGCCAAATGATGCCCAATTTGAATAATATTATTTTCATCTAATGAAGAGACAGGATCATCAATATATACATATTTAACCCATTTATAAGCCTCATCACCATCCAAAGCTAATTGTAAAATAGCAAGAAAAAAACACCAAATAAAGATATTTTCTTCACCACGAGAAACTTTGATATGCGTGATGGTTTGAGTTCTCTCTTCTTCTGAGCTGTCAGCGTTCTCAATATAATTAGGATTAGGAACATTTCGGCTAAAGATGATACTCCAATCTTCATAGTTGATAATAAAATCAAAATCAGCATAGCGGCGCAGAAAAGGACGAATACGATTTTCCATTTCCAATTGTTCCAATCCAAGAAAGAAACGCGATTTTGAATTAATCTTGAGAACCCGTTGGCTATCACCATCCAAATCATTATCCCAACTAAAAAGATCCTCCGTAAAAGCATTAAAATAAAGCGTATCACTCTCCCCTTTTCGCTTACCAATATCTTTAAAAGCCGTTGAAAGACGCGTTTTTCCTGTGCCATTATAAGCAAAAAGCAAGAGATATTTTTTGTTCTCCAACTTTTTACCGCTACGTAGGTGTCCAGCTAATTCTTCTAAATTGTTAAACATCGTCCATTCTTTTGCTACATTACTCATCCCGACACCTCATTATCCATCACCGGAAAAAGCTGTTGCATTAATCCTTTTTTGTGCTTTTTTAGGGTATCGAGTTTTTGAGTTTGAGCGGTGATGAGATCGTCGAGGGAACATAAACATTTCACAAGCGATTTTTGTTCATTTTTGTCAAAAGGATATGAGATTTGATATTTTTTTATTAGAGATATATCCCCTCGTGGCATTTTTACACCTTTTACACCTTTCATCATATAATTAATAAAAATTTCATTTTTAAGCAAAAATAACAAAAATTGCTCTATTACTATTTTTTTACTACGTATAATTATTACATCATTTGACGCTCCGCCAGCTTTATCCGAAAACCATACTTTTTTTAAATATGGACGAATATTTGAGATCAAAATATCATTTGCTTGAAATTTTGTTACTGAACCCGATGTTGGTAATTTGGACGCTGTTTTTATTTGTCCAAAATCAGGTAACATATTCTCAGTGCTAATATAATTATTGAGCGAAAGTTGTTCTAATCGAAGTCTATCTGTAATAAATTTAGCAATTTCTTCTAAACAACTTTTCTTCCATTCTGGTGCATTTTTGAATTCCGGAAACCGAAATTTGGGAATAGTTTCATTTTCAGCAGGGAAAAGTTTTTGCATTAATCCTTTTTTGTGGTCTTTTAGTAATTCAAGCTTTTTTGCTGATGCATCGATTAAATCATCGAGGGAAGAAAGGCAATCGGCGATTTTTTGTTGTTCCTCAATTCCAGGAAAAACAATAACCATTTTTTCCATGGATGACGCATACAAATGAAATACTGTGCTTCCGGAAACAAGCTGAAGAACTTGAGATTCATAATATCTTATTAATCGGCTTAAAAACTCACCATTCATCAGCAATTTATCTGAGCGAATTACAAGAATATCTCCACCAAGAATTACATCATTTAATTTAATACAACACGCTTTTGCTAATCCTCTTGGTGTAACATCAGAAGTTGGCATAAGTACATCGTTTTCAACTGAAAAAAAGCAATCTATCTCTAAATTAGTGCGACTTCTAACAGAGGTAATCACTTCAGAATAATCTGAAAAAAGCTCGCCATAATGAATACAAAGGTTGGTAGCATTCAATGAAATTTCACTTTTAGGCAAACCCTTTCCTTTAAAAAAAAATGCAACATCTCCTAATGGCTTTTTTTTCCAGTCATCAGCATTATTAAACTCCGGAAAACGAAGACGCGGAACCATTGTTTTTTTATCTCTTTTTTGTTGATTTTCTTCAACATTATTCATAACTGTTTTCACCAAACATCATTATTCCTCAAAGAATCACAGGACTGTAGGGGCGAATAACATTCGCCTTTCTTGCCAATGGCATAGATCTCCCTGAAACCACCAAGGGCGAATATTATTCGCCCCTACAGTCCTGTGGTTCTTTGAGAAATAGATACCACCAGACAACATATTGATTTTGACCAACATAACAATCCGATTCAATTTTTTTACATTAAAACGTACAGCAGATTGTAAGTCAATGTTCGTAAATGATAAAATTGACAACAAACGCGAAGAAACCACGGAACTGTAGGGGCGAATAACATTCGCCCTTCGACCAACAACAAAAGAGACAACCCATGAACCCCAACCATCGCCAATCACATCGATTACAATATTATGATTATTCACGAGAAGGCATTTATTTTATTACCATTTGCACACATGATAGACAATGTTTATTTGGCGATATTTCTGAAAATTCAATGATTCTTAATAATCTTGGAAAAATAGCAGAGAAATGCTGGAATAATATACCATTGCATTTCCCTCATATGGCATTAGATTCTTACATCATTATGCCTAATCATATTCATGGAATCATTAGCATTAATCAAGCGATAAAAAAGGGCGAATATTATTCGCCCCTACAGTCCCGTGGTACATCAAAAACAATAGGTTCAGCCATTCGTGGTTTTAAAATAGGTGTCACTCAATGGGCACGAAAAAATACTGCATTTCATGATCTCTGGCAACGCGATTATTATGAGCATGTTGTTAGAAATGAGGTTTCATTAAATCAAATTAAAGAATATATTATTCATAATCCTGAAACGTGGGAAAGAGATAAACTGCATCCATCTCACAATATAACAACATAAAACGGATCTGTAGGGGCGAATAATATTCGCCCTCGTTGGTTTTATCGATATCTATGCCCATTGGCAAGATGGGCGAATATTATTCGCCCCTACAGTTCAGAGATTCTTTATGAGTTTGTCTCATACGCACTCAGCCCCGAGATCTCCCGTCCCTGCGCTAGTTTATGCAATAATGGCGCAAGATCTTCCATTAAAGCTAATTCCTTTTGAGTACGTGCTTTCCAGCCGAGTTCAAGGGGAGATAGCAATTCGCTTAGCAGTTCACCATCGAAGACCATGCGCTGCAAAATAGTATTCACGAAAGTGTGGAGATGAGAAGGTTCAAGCTCATGTTTTTGCGCGATGAGGGTGAGTTGTTTTGCATTTTTTTCTGCCTTAAATGCTTCATAACCTTGACGTATATTTTTTTCATTCAGCGCTGTTCCTGGTTTGAGGGTGTTAATATAGGCAATAATATCCTCTCCTTCATCCATAAATTTAGCATCGGATTTAATCAAATTAATCAGTTCTTCTCGACTCATATTAAATTTTTCGGGTTGTGATGTTTGTGAGTATCTCGAGATGAGTTCCATAATATAGTCATAATCAATCACGGTTGAAGCAAATAGCACGAATTCAAAATCAAGCTCTTCAACTTCAGGTAAAACTTTTTCACTGTCTTTATTCTGCAGCGCTCTTAGGCATTTTGCTGTTTCTAAATAAACACCTTTGAAGCTTTGAAATTGTTCTTGTGGGATAACTTCTTCAATTTTTTGTTTTTGTTCTTCAGTTAAATCGGTATATTGATCAAGTTGCGTTTTTAGACGTGCTACATCTTTAAAAAGATTAATAAACTGACTTCTTGCAATATCTCCTTTTAGATTAGGAATTTCTTCTGCTTTATTTTTCAGCCCTTGTGATTGTAAGTAGCTATCCAGTTTTTGGACAGCTTGATCCAATTGTTTTATAACGGCAAGTGCTTCGTCTACCAACCAAATTTCTTTAGCCTGATTGATTTCCTCTCCAGAAAATAAAGCCACTGCCTCATTCACCGCCTCTTGCTGACCGCGAAAATCGACAACATTACCATAGGGTTTTGTGTCATTTAGCACGCGATTGGTGCGTGAAAACGCTTGAATTAAACTATGGTATTTGAGATTTTTATCCACATACAATGTGTTTAAATACTTAGAATCAAAACCCGTTAACAACATATCTACAACAATGACCAAATCAATTTTTTGCGAATGCGGTAAATCTTGATTGGAATATTGCTGATCTTTAATGCGTTTTTGAATATCTTGATAATACAAATCAAACTCGTTAATGCTGTGATTTGTTTTATAACGTTGGTTGTAATCATCCATGATGGCTTTAAGTGCTTTTTTCTTTTCATCAGGAGGAATGGAAACATCTTTACTTTCTTGCGGTAAGTCTTCTTGAATTTGTTGTACATCTTTATTGCCTTCCGGTGGTGGTGAAAAGACACAAGCAATGTTAAGCGGTTGAAAGTCAGCATTTTCGGCCATTTTTTTAGCTTGAATTTTCTTAAACTCATCAAAATACTCTATTGCATTGATAATCGATCCTGTCGCCAATATGGCGTTAAATTTACGTGATGCAGTCGCCATATCATGTTTTTTTAAAATAGCGTCGATTATGGCCTGTTTTGCCAAGCCAGGCTGCTCTTTTATTTTAGTTTCATCTTCGGGTTTGAAGTAATCAATATGGAAACGCAAGACATTGCGATCTTCAATCGCATCAGTAATCGTATAAGCATGCAGTTCGCGAGTAAAAATATCAGTGGTTGTTTTTAGAGAAGCTTGTTTACCTTCAATTTGCTGATAAGTGGCATTTTGTTCGAAAATGGGTGTTCCGGTGAAACCAAATAACTGCGCATGAGGAAAGAACTCTTTGATAGCCTTGTGGTTTTCCCCAAATTGTGAACGATGGCATTCATCAAAAATGAAAACTATTCTTTTGTCTCTTAAAGGCTTTAAACGTTCTTTGTAGTTACGTTTATTGGTTCCATCCAGAGCAAGTCCGAGTTTTTGAATAGTAGTAACAATCACTTTGTCAGCATAGTCTGTAGAGAGTAATCGCTGCACCAGTTTTTCTGTATTAGTATTTTCTTCAACGCATCCTTCCTGAAAGCGATTAAATTCTTCACGAGTTTGTCTATCCAAATCTTTTCTATCTACTACAAATAAACATTTCTCAATATCTGAATTATCTTTGAGCAATGTAGCAGTTTTAAATGAAGTGAGTGTTTTTCCACTTCCTGTTGTATGCCAAATATAACCATTACCACAATGTTGATGAATACAATCTACAATGGCTTTCACTGCATAGATTTGGTAAGGACGCATCATCAATAATTTTTGCTCGCTGGCCACTAGAACCATATAACGGCTGATCATTTGTCCTAAGGTACATTTTGCAAGAAAGGTTTCCGCAAAATGATTAAGATGGGTTATTTTTTTATTTTTTTCATCAGCAAATTGATACAAGGGTAAAAAACGCTCATCAGCATCAAAATTAAAATGACGTGTATTATTATTGGCAAAATACCACGTATCGCTTCGATTACTGACTATAAAAAGTTGAATAAAGCACATGAGCGTTTTGCTATAACCATTTCCTGGATCGTTTTTATATTCCACAATTTGTTGCATAGCTCTTCGCGGGCTAATCGCTAAATCTTTTAATTCAATATGTACAACAGGCAAACCATTAATAAGTAGAATAACATCATACTGATGATAACTATCATGGGTATTAATACGAGGTTGACGTATCACCTCAAAATCGTTTTTGCACCAATCTTTGATGTTAACTAAAGTATAATGTAATGGTGTTCCATCATCACGTTCAAAGCTGTTGATTTCACGCAAAATTTTTGCAGCAGAATAAACATCTGATGTAATTATTTGCTCAAGCAACCGAGAAAATTCGCCATCAGTGAGCTTAACACGATTAAGCTCTTCAAATTTTTTTCGAAAATTAAGTTCAAGAGAGGTATTTTTTTTTATAGAATCATTGTAACTATACTTAAGCTCAATAAGTTTATCTACCAATTCATTTTCAATTACTCTTTCTGCCATAGATTCTAAGTCCTTTCATAAAGTCTAACACTTTTTGAAAGTATGCCACACAAG
Organism: Pseudomonadota bacterium; assembly: GCA_021848965.1. Classification (GTDB taxonomy): domain Bacteria; phylum Pseudomonadota; class Gammaproteobacteria; order Legionellales; family Legionellaceae; genus CABHON01. The sequence continues at coordinate 7,988 of JAJZTL010000034.1, read as the reverse complement.
TTATTTGATTTAAAGACCAAATACAGAACAATCCTATATGACATAGCAATCTATTTTATGCTAGGATGGCGCAAATTTATTGCTAGATTATTAAATATGTGAATAAAATGGTAAAGTTCAAACTCTCTGCGCAAACAGGCATTAGCGTATTCGTATTTCTTATTCTTATTGCTTTTATTGGTTACTATACAGTTCCTCCTTTAGTTGATTTTCAAGCTCACGTTGCCATGGGAATGGCAAAATCGCCTATTCTCTTTCAGTATTATGATTATGAACCATCTATTACCTATCGCTTATTAGATACCGTTATACGTTTTTGGTCATTTTTCATAGGAAATCATTTTACCTATGTTGCCTTTGCCAGTTACCTTAGCGCTCTTTTTCTCATTATTTCTACCGTTTATGCTTTCTTAATTTTGCAAGGATGTTCTTATAAGCATGCTTTCATCATTATAAGTATTTTACTAGGGCCTCTATTTTTATTGCTTCATTGTCTACCTTTTATTTGGGGGCTCATACCTTACACTCTTGCTGTGTTTATGGCAGCAACTTCCGGTGCCGCTTTAAAAAAAATTCATGACGAGGCTTGTTTTTTAAACAAGCTATCATGTGAAACTACTTTATTATTTTCTCTCTACACTTTTTTAGCGTTTTTCAGCCATCCCGCAGGTTTTTTATACTTAGGAATTGCATGGATTATTCCTCTTACACAGATGAGTTTCGCTCGCCAATATGGAAAAAAGCGTTTTAGATTTATGGGCATTTTATCACTTATCTTAATAGGGTTATCTTTTTTCACTGTACTGTTACATCCAGACGTATACAACATACCTGAAAGAATTTTGCATCAAATAAAATGGTTCTTCGCAGGTGAGCCTTATAATTTTTCGAATTTAATTCCTATCTCCCAAGAAGGTTGGTTTGAAAATAAACTATTCAGAAGAACTTTGACCTACATTCCTATTATCGTTTTTATTTTATTATTGCTTCAATCAAAAAAAAATATACTCACAGCAATTCATTTTTCGGTGAGGCGCAAGCGAAGCAGCCTAGGGAGTGTACATCTAGTACATGACCGAAGGCGATGCAGCTTGCAACAAAACCGAAAATTGAAGTGCGCGGAGTATAAGACTTGGAACATTTTTCTAGCTCAACAACTACTCTTACAATTTATTTTTATTATCATTGCAGTTTCGCATTTTGGTGAGATGACTACTTTACCTGCACGACACTGGTTGTTCATTTGTGCATGGACTTTTATGGGAATGGCAGCTCTTCTCAACCAATGTAAACCCGAAATCATAAAAAAAGTGTCTTATTGCTCGCCCATAATTTTAGCTTTTTGCCTTTATGCTCTAACACCGCTCTATGCTAATTTTCGAATTTTGCCGATTGAAAAAGAAACTCAGCATTATAGTAAAGTCTTACTTCAATCTGTCAATGACTATAGAAAGACTCATCCTGAGATAACGAATAAAACTATTGTGATTGATTACGCTTATCACCACATTGATTCACCGTGGGATCACTATCATCTTATTCCATTCTTATTGATTAATTCTCCAGAATTACTCAATAACAAAATTGTCATTCGCGAACATTGGTATTTCTTAAACAATCTATCCAATCATCAACCCATTCAATGGAAACGAACAGGATTACCCTCAAATATTGTTTACTTAGACTGGACAAGCGAAACAAAAACTCAGATTACACTAAAACAGAAATCGTTCAAATAAATTACACATTTCATTAACTGAGGTTAATAAATTTAAAATCTGCTAGCTCTTGCTCGTGCGACAGCTTCGGCAGCATGAGCTCGTTGTTCTTTTTCCACTAAATAATTAGCTTGATGTTGCTTATATTCTTCTGTTTTTTCCAGCTTTTTCATATAAGGTAAAGATAATTCGTGATGATTGCCTTTCTTTAACCCTTTAATAATGTCATATGACTTTCTCCGTTCACTAGCATTTTCAGATGGTGTGATTTCTGAACTCACTGATTGTGGACTAACCTCAGATTTTTTTAAATATTGCTTTAAAAACTCATTGGAAGCTTTTTTGGCAGTTTCTGTGAAAGCTGTCTTTGCAAATCCCCAAGTAATAAAAGAAGATAGTCTTCTCGCTATAGAATAAAAATCTAATGCGGCAATTCCTGCTATCCGCCCATAATAACTATTTATTTGTTCACTATCAGAAGTGCGCGGCAGTTTTTTTAATAATATTGACTCAGAAGGCTCGGTTTTAATCTCAAGGTCTATGCTAGTATCTTTCACATAAAAATCTTGAACAAGAGACAATTTTTCAAAATCTGAGAACCCAAAATGGGTTAATGTTCTTCCTGTTCTTCCCGTATTCAGTATTTGAAATTCACTTTTGGATATTGTTCCATCAATTAATTTTGAAAATAATACTTTTTTGGGATTTGAATCCAGCAAACGATCGCGGCATCGATTCAGTTCATAAGTAAATATTTGTTTTTGCAATTCTTTTGGGCATTCATCTTTAAAAAGCATCAAATATTTACGTATATTTTCATTCTCTGCTAAAAGCATTTGAATTTCATTTGGATGAAACTCTTCTTTGACACGCACCTTTGGAGAAAATAAATTTCGTAAAATTTGTTCTTCATCATCATCCTCCGTTAAAGAACAAGATGTATTATCTATTAAATTTAAAATTTTTCCCAACGTTTGATTTATCTCTCCTGGAGTCTTAGGTAATACATCTCCAACTGTACAAGGAACAAATAAAGATGCTGTTCCCAATACAGGCGTCTCTAAATTATTTGGATCCTGGTTGGCTTCAACGTAAACGGCAGGATCACTATGACACTCAAGCTCAGGCTCAATAGACACAATATCTACAGGATAAAAAGAATCATACATAGCATTGACGGTAGGGATACTCGAAGTATTTTCATCTCTGCCTTGTGAACAGGCAACTACTGACCCTCCACTTTGCCCAATAGAATTTTCATGATAAATTCGTAATAAATTTGATAATAAAATTGCTTTATCACTTATTTTACCTTCATCACCGAAATCTTTTCCAAAACGATTTTTACCTTTGGCTATTTCATGCGCTTTTTGAGCTTTTCTTGATATTAATATTCCTACCATAAATAGACCTTATATTTTTATCGTGACTTTTCTTTGAGTCTAAAACACAAATATTAAGATAATATTAAAAATTGGAAATTTTTTTCGCGAAAGGGACTGTAGGGGCAAATAATATTCGCCCAACTATTAAGAGGTTTTGTACAAATCCTTTTCCTGTTGAAAATACACAGGTTGAGCCAATTCTGGAGCAAAGCATTGTTTTTGTTCAAACATTCTTATTGCCAATTGCAGCATAGCTTCTGCTTTAGGGTAATAATCAATATGCGATTCGAGATCAAAATAACGCCATCCTGTTCCAACACGCTTACAGGAAGTATCTTCAGGCATTACCCAGTTCTGAGGAGAAAGTAAACACTCTTTTCCAACGTTTTCCACGCAAAAAGTCACATCATTCCAAATAAATTCACCATAATATAATGCTTGTACGTGGGCATCTATAGCCGAAAGTATTTTCTTATATCCCCACTCTTGATAAGCAGCCTGCGCCATAGTTTGCAAGCTCGAAACAGGAATAACCGAAAGATCATGGGCCAACGCTATACCTTGAGTCACACTCGCAGCAATACGCAGTCCTGTAAAACTTCCCGGCCCGCAGCCAAAGGCGATGGCATCTAATGACGATACCACGCAACCGGCCTCAGCGAACACTTCTTCAATCATAGGCAAAATTAATTTAGATTGCTGATTCGGTTGAACAGTAAAACGTGAAATAACATTATCATTGATAAGTAATGCTACCGAACAAGCTTCTGTAGAGGTGTCTAGTGCTAATAATTTCATTGTTTTGCCAATGTAAATAAATCAAAATAATTCTGTGTTGTAATTTTTGCTACTTCTTCAAAAGTTACATCTTTTAAGGCTGCCACTTCTCGGGCGACATATTCAACATATGCCGGTTGATTGGATTTTCCACGATACGGAACAGGTGCTAAAAAAGGAGAATCGGTTTCAATTAATAAACGTTCTAGTGGAACTTTCTTCACCACTTCACGCAACGCTTCAGCATTTTTAAACGTAATAATTCCTGAAAAAGAAATATAAAAATCTAAATCCAATGCTTGTTTGGCCACTTCCCAACTTTCAGTAAAACAATGCATCACACCGCGTGCTTCATCCGCTTTTTCTTCTTGCATAATACGAATAGTATCCTCTGACGCTGAGCGCGTATGAATAATAAGAGGCTTCTTCAATGTACGAGCCGCTTGAATATGATGACGAAAACGTTTTTGCTGAGTTTGGCTATGCTCCATGCCACGATAATAATCCAGTCCGGTTTCACCAATAGCCACACATTTTTCATGCTCAGCCAAAGCAATCAGATTTTCCAATGTAGGTTCTTGTTCTGACGTAACGACTTCATCGGGATGCAGTCCCACTGACACACTAATTTGAGCAAAAGACTGCACTTTTTCAAGCATTGATGAAAATCTTTCTAGAACAACACAAACGCATAACATATACTGCACATCATGCTGTTTTGCATTATCTAATACTTCTTGCACTGACATATCCAACATGTCAATATGACAATGAGAATCAACGAGCATAGTCCTCTCCTTCTATTGTAAAAAACGCCTCTTCTAGCCATAAAACTTCATTAATAGGCGCCCCTTTTTGCATATGTTGTTTTATCTGAAGCAGTTTATCATACGTTTTATATAACCCATGTATTGCTTGACTAGAATCAATCACCTGGCAATAAAACCAAACCAACAAACTATCCACAATTTCTTTTAAAGCTAACCCACTTTCCTTTTCAAGTGCTTTTATTTGTTCTACTACTTCTAATGGTGACATCTCTTTTGCCAACCATTTTATCATCAAATGCTCAACTTTTTCATTTTTTATAGAATCTAAAAAAGCCTCTCTCTCCGGAGGAGAAAAATAAACTTTTTGGCAACGGCTCAGAATGGTCGGTAGTAATAATGAAACATGATATGAAACTAAAAGAAAAAAAGTATTTTCAAACGGCTCTTCTAATATTTTTAAAAGAGCATTAGCTGCTGAAACATTCATTGCCTCAGCAGGCGAAATAAGAATGACTCGACACCCTCCTCGATGACTCTTTTTTTCACTAAATGCATGAATTTCACGCACTGCATCTACTTTAATTAAACGATTACCTGCTTCAGGAGTGATCATGAGAAGATCAGGATGTGTTCCGGCCTTTAACCATTGGCATGAGGTACATTGCGCGCAAGCATAATCATTTTTTTCACGCTCATCACATAAAAGCCACGCTGAAAACTGCTCAGTAAAATCCTCTAACTCTAAACCTTTTTGCCCCCATAATAACAACGAAGAAGGCAACTTATTTTGAAGATACACCTGTGTTAGATATTTCCAATTTTTTACACTATCTGGGGATTTCATAAACAATGCTTTTCTAAAATAGTTACAATATCAGCGTGCACTTTATCCATAGATTGAGAAGCATCAATTTCAAAAATAGCATCTTTTTCACTTACATACGAACGATAAACAGCACGAACTCTTTCAAAAAAAGATAAGTCTTCTTGCTCGATACGATCTTTATGACCTCGAATTTGAATACGCTCAAAACCTAATGAAGGAGAAATGTCTAAATAAAGCGTCAAATGCGGTTTGAAATTTTTAAGGCATAACGCATAAAGCATTTCAAGTGAAGATTGTGCAATTCCTCGACCGCCCCCTTGATAAGCGCGAGTCGACAATTCATGCCTATCACCAATAACCCATGTGCCTCGAGATAAAGCTGGCTGGATAACATTACACACCAATTGCACTCGAGCAGCATACATCAACAATAATTCTGATTCGGACACAAGTTTTTCTTCTTCAAAAACAGTTTTTACTAATGTTCTAAGTTTTTCTGCAATAGGTGTGCCACCCGGCTCACGGGTAGTAATAATGTCAGACATTCCTTTGCTTTGGAGCCAGTTTTTGACAATAGCAATAGCCGTTGATTTTCCGGCTCCTTCAAGACCTTCAATGACAATGAATTTTGAGTTTAATGTATAAGTCATTTTATCCTTTTGATACGGCCTCGTTGCCAAAAAAATTAAGTCTAATTTTAACCGAATATGGCTTATAGCTTCAAGGGCCAATCTATGCAGCCACTGAGCCGATTACAAGTCTTAATCGGCTCAAAAAATTCTTTATTTTGAGCCGATTAAGACTTATAATCGACTCATGAGCATTTGGAATTGGCAACAACCTGATTGGCCTTATTTTCGGTATGATCTGACTGACATACTCGATATTTTGATGACTATTTCTGAAAAAAATGGCTTAATTAATGGCAAAATTTCTCATCTTTCAGAAAAGCTAAAAACCGAAGCTATGATTGATATCATGGTAGAAGAAGCCGTAAAAACATCAGAAATTGAGGGCGAGTATATCAGTCGTCCGGATGTGCGTTCCTCTATAAAAAATCGTCTTGGATTGAATCAAAATACGGTTAATGTTCATGACAAACGTGCACAAGGAATTGCTGAACTCATGCTAGATGTACGTAAAACTTTTAATGAACCACTGAGTGATGAAAAGTTATTTGATTGGCACCTAATGCTTCTCTCAGCTTCCCCAAATCAGAATCTGAGAGTCGGAGCTTGGCGTACTCATGATGAACCCATGCAAGTTGTCTCTGGGCACCATGAAAGATGGGTTGTACATTATGAAGCACCACCTTCAAAAAAAGTACCTGACGAAATGCGTCGATTTATTGACTGGTTCAACAGTACTGCACCAGATCAACAGCATGCTCTTAAGTTTGGTTATATTCGAGCAGCCATTGCTCATTTATATTTTGAAAGTATTCATCCCTTTGAAGATGGAAATGGCAGAATTGGTCGAGCTATTGCAGAAAAAGCATTGTCACAGGAGCTAGGTTATCCAGTAATAGCGAGCCTCTCTCAAGCAATTGATACGGATAGAAATACATATTACACCGCCTTAAATCAAGCATCTAAGTCTAATGACATTACAAATTGGATTAGCTATTTTGTTAACATTATTCTTCTCGCTCAAACTTACGTTGAAAAACAGATCAACTTCATTCTTAACAAAGTAGAATACTTTAATCGATTTAATCTTCAGTTAAACTCACGTCAACTCAAAGTTATTCAACGCATGCTGAAAGAAGGTCCCGAAGGATTCGAAGGTGGCATGAGCGCAAAAAAATATATAATAATTGCCGATACATCCAAAGCAACGGCAACTCGTGACTTACAAGAATTACTCGCCATGGGCGCGGTATATCAGCAAGGTGAGGGACGCAGCGTTCGATATTTCATTAAATTTTTCTAGCACGTATCCTCCTCAATTTTTGAGGCTACAATTTTGGGCATAAAACAAAATTAGACAAAATTAGACACACATTAACTTAATTTTTTATAATTTTATTGATATGAGGTAAAAAAATAACTTAGAATAAGATCTCTTTAAATTTATATCAGACACAATTTAGTAGATAAGTCTCTTTTTATAAAAATTGGATCTCCGAGGAACTCACAAGATGAAAAGCTACGATAGTTCTTTAAAAATATTATTGTCATTTTGGGGTGAAAAGTGGTGTGATGGCAAAAATGGGACATATCAGTAGTGCGAATATAAAAAAGAGCAAATAGAGCGAAGGTTACCACATTCTTTTGCGAAAAAATTTAGCAATTTCAAAGAGCTAAAAGAAGAAGAACGCTCTGATGGAGCTATTCGCTTAGCAGGAGAAATTGTCATTTCCTATGAAAAGATATCCGAAACAAGGAATAAAAAACGGTAGTCAATATAAATAGAAGCTATGTCACCACTTTTGGCAATGATTATTTTCCTGCTTTATTGAGATTAAACGGTGGTTCTACTCAAGATCTCACAAATTTTGCTGGTGTGATCC
>JAJZTL010000128.1 GCA_021848965.1 Pseudomonadota bacterium | reverse complement strand
AGTTTTTTTATGGACAATTTGTCCCTTCCATATAAATTCATTATAAGAAATAAGAAATCTTTGATTACAAATGTGTTTCTAAATGCCTACCACTATTTTTACGCTCTACATCAATATCATCACATTTAAAGGTTTTTCCACACCCATTAATAATTTCCCATTTACCCCTAAATTTGGTGTAAACATGCATCACCATGAAAATAAATGGAGATGGCATTCCCTAAACTCATTCCCTCGAACTATCCATCAGCAAAGCATCCGCTTTACAGCATCAAAATACTTTCCCTGATACTTTAGACCCAATTATTTCAAATTAAAAGAGAGAATCCCATAAAATGAACACAAAAACATATCTAAATATTATTACTGAAGCTCAAAATAGAGAAGAAGAATAGGAAAGCAGGTAAGGAGACCTATGTATAATGTTCCACTTAAAATAACTGATGATGATGGCATACCTATATACAATACAAGCTCTGAGGCTAAGCCCAAGAAATAACTGATTGCATTATTTTGCTAAGAGACATTCCCATGATGGATTTAAGAAATTTTCAGTGCATTTTCCATTAAAACCGAAAGTTAATAATTACAGTATCTTTTATTTCTGCTAGAACAACTCAGAAGTCTCAATAAGGAGTAACTGAGATATTTCCTCTGGGAATCATAAGTTCTCTAGAATTGTAATGCCTCATACAACTTATAATCAGGCATTTTTGAATGTTGTAAGCATTTTAAATGATTTATTATTGTCATGAAAAAGAATCATTTTGGTACAACAATGATATGTATTCTACTGGGAAGTTCATGATATCCCTCCATGAGATAGTATCGATTAAGCCTGCAAAAAAGATATGTTTTATTGGCATTACTGCATGGATGGCTTTAAAAGTTATTTGTTGCATTTGCCATTGAGTTAAAAGTTATTTCTGTAGAAGAAAGGAAAATAACTCTCAATCAGAGATTTTTCTGTGAAAAGGAAACGGGGATTCCTGACACAAGTTAAGGAAGTAAAGGTCACCTTGCATGTAAAGGTAAGCACAAATACAAAAAAGATCATCTCCAGCCTTTAACTTCATCAGTTTAATTTTCCTTCAATTAGCTTACTTCTCTTTCTCTAGCAATTTGTGCATTTATTAGTATTGGCTAATTTCTTTTGCAAAGCATTTATTCTGTATGTGTTTACCCTTTCAATTTTTTCTCTTTTCAACCTTCAGTCCTTAAACTTGAAACCCGTCGATCAATTCATTACGAAATATTATTAGAGCTTTATGATATGATTACATCAGATGCGTTCAACGTATCAACTTCGAATTTGGATCAAAAACATCTATGCGCGCAAATGTACAATTAGTCGCTATTTAAAGGAATCGATGAAAATCACTCTACCTCATCGAAAAAATTCCTAGTACAAATATTGACTGAAGACTAAAAAGAGAAACATCAGCTCCATTCCGAGTAAACTACAGTAGATAATTATGTTTCAAAGTTATCAAACAACTGAATAGCTACTCTAAACGTGTAAAATCTTGACGGGAGACAATGGCGGCAAGTTAATTTACCGAATAAAAACTTCTCCAAAACACCAATGAATAGCTGCTCTTGCATAACTCACAGGTATTTACTACCCTTCGAATTTGTTGCAATCTTAAAAAAAACTCAAACTGCCCCTCGAGTACGAAATTCCAGCTCGTCCGCTCGAAATAATAATAAAAGGGCTTTATTTTGCGAAGTTGAGACTTAGAAGTCCAATCTTCAACTTAACCAAGTTAAACTAAAATATATATTAATTACAAGTCATACAATTAGTGTCAAGGAGGCTAGATTTCGGTGGAGATGGTTGATGATTTAAACAGGATGGTGGAAAGGATCATGAAAGAGCATCACGACTACAAGGAATTACAACCGATACTGATTTTTAATTCATTAAAGATAGTGACACGCTTAGAAACATGAAAAATTTAGATACCGAAACTTTAAGACACGCTAATTTGCAGGATTAAATTGACACATAAATTCTAACACGAAGAACATAATTATATCTAATCTGATTGATTGTTTAATTATTCACTTTTTTGTTTTTGGATTGAAGCTGTTTTCTTTATTCTGCATACCTCATTCGGTACCCTTCTTGATACTTTATATTCTTTTAATTAAATGTAACCGAATAATAATGGCTATGATAATGCTTTAATAGTATTTCTCACTGCAGGGAACAAAAGAAAAGTACAATGTATACGTATGATAGGTAGTCTGATTGACTTACTACTATTAACCCTTTGTACAGTTAACAAACAGTAGCAATAGCAGAGATAAGAAGAAATAGAGGAGTTGCATAAGGGAAAACTGTCCTCATTGAAAAGAAAGACAAAGAATTTTTTCCTTCATAGGAAAGGCCATAGGTAACTGCAAAATATAACCATTCAAATTGTTGGCAATCAAAATAGAAGTACATGTTCTTATAAAACTAGGAATTGAAACACATGAATGAGCATAAAAATTTTACAATTCTGGAATCAAGATCACCTGCAGTGGAGGTAGTAAGAGAGTTATAATAAGTAGAAATGCTCCAGAAAGGATGTTCTACCTGGAGCAATTGTTGATATCTTACAATACAAGTTTTAACAAGATACAGCAGTTCACTAAATCAGCATGGTGAGTGTCCTTATGGTTAGGTGCAAAATATGGAATGCAGCAATAACAGTGAAGAGAAGATTAGAACCAATGAATAAATAAAGAAAAGTAAATTTTCTATACAGGAAGAAGATGTCTTTGCTTTGATTTTTTTCAGAATAAAGTTTGGAAAACATTATGTACACATTATCGTGTAGAATAAGCAGAGATAAGTATGGTTCACATGTTTATGATGTTGTCTTGGCCAAAGATTGTCATTGCAGAATTTTTATTTTATCATATGAGTAGATTTAAGACTTATCCATTTGTGTATTACAGAGACATGTGATTCAACATTCGAGTAGAATGGTTAGTGGTTGGTCATTCATCATACTTTCATCTTCCCAAATTTGAATGCTATGTAATTACCCAGATTAATATTCCAATTGCTTGAAAGACTTTAGATAAGATAAGATATTTTTTTAGAAATAAATATCCAAATAGAATAAGTACAGAAATGTTCATCCCTTTGCATTTATAAAAGAGATGAGTTCAACAGTATGATGGTTTCTGATAAAGGTTAGAATTTTATTTTAAAATTTAGTTTACAAAATTAAGACTTTGAAGTCCAACTTTTTAAAAATTAATTTCATAAAATACCATATTATTGTTGTTTTTAAACGGGATTAAGGAATGACCATGCAATGATTACATCTAATCTATATAACTGAAATTTCCAAAAGAGAAGACGGCTGCAAACAAAAAATGTGAAACATGCAAATTTTCAAATATGACCTAAGCTGCAAGAACACTGCTGTTGAGATGTCTGCTGTGATCATTTATTAGTAAAGAGGCATGTATGTCATCAGTCTGAACATGAATTTACTTTTTATTTGGACAGTAAAATGCTTTGTAAATGACTATGTGACACTTTATTTTACTTTCTCTTATATTTATTTTTAGGGTTACTGCTCAACACTATTAGAATGTAGTTACAATTTAATTGTATTGTAGGTATATTACCAGAACCTGTAGAGCCTTCATTCAAACAATTTCCTTTACAGCCTTCACTTAGGCCATCCTATTATTTTTTTCTTTTAGAAATATGAATGAATGATACCAATGTACTGATAATTTTCAACATAAAACATCGTTTGTGATAATTGTTATTCCTGGTTAAGTCAATTACACAAATATAAGTATTCTTCGCGAAGATTATGATTTACATGCATCAATTACATATCTGGCAGACGAATATTCATATGCGCATGAGTAACTTGCAAAAGCTTTTTGATTTGTATCCTCTTTGATGAAATTATCCTCTCCTAAGTATTGCTTCAGATTCAGTGTCTTGGCACCAGACATTCAATATGTTTCTTTGAGAATCGTGTTCATAGAAAATACCATAGCTGAAATGAAACAAATTCATATATTTGAAAGAGATTTTTTCGACGATAATTAAAGTTAAAGTACGACGCTGAACCAAACTCTAATTGAATTTACCTCTTTCAATGATTGGC
>JAJZTL010000033.1 GCA_021848965.1 Pseudomonadota bacterium | reverse complement strand
CTACAAACCTTGATTTTATTGGAATTTATACGCGTTCACCCTGGAAGGGCGAATATTATTCGCCCCTACAATGGATCGATTGTTTTGATAAGAAACTGAAATGTCAACAGACCCTAAAAAAAGTAACTATTCAGCAATCAAAAAAAATTCTTGTTGTTAATACTCTTTTAAGAATTTTGCAGTATACTTTAGTCATGAAAAAGTGTTTTTAAGAGAAAATTTCTCTGTAAAAATATCAAAGTAAAATAATTAATAAGGGTGAACCAAAATGGGACCTAATGACGGTGGTGTACTTATAGCTGAAACTTCTGGTAATGCTTCAACTGATACATGGTTGACACGAAAGAGGGAAGAACAACAAAGAAACGCACAACAGCATTCTTCTGCTCCTAGTTCTAGCACTTTTGGTTCAGGTGAAAAATTTAGTGATACTTTAGCAGCTGAAAGAGTTGAGAACGAAACGATGAAGGCTGCCGCTGAGGTAGACGGCGTAATAAATGGCGGAGCAGCTGATTCTTTGGAATCAGGAACCGCAGTACGTGAGAGGGTTGGTGCGGGCACTGTTGAGCGTGGTGCCGTCAACTTTGCTAATACAGAGATGAGTCAAAGCGCTGCATATAACCAAGCTCAGCAACGTAGAGCAGCGGAGCAAAATGTAGATGCAAACCGTAATCAATTAACTGCTGGAAAAAATATCACTCCTCCAAAACCTGAATTTGCTGAACCCGCACCATCAGCAGGACCATCTGGCCCAAGATAGTTTGATTGTGATAAGTCTTTTTTGTCGTTAAAATTTCCTCTTAGGTAGCCCACTTTTAAAAAAGTGGGCTTTTTTATTTTATGCTCGAGGTTTTCCAGTGAAAAAAATTTCTTTTGCTGACTGCTTTATTGAAAAAAGCGCTCATTCCATTCCTTTAGTCATTGTACACGAACATGATTACCCTCAGTGGCTAGTCGCTCAAAATGAAATGACACAACAATGGGTTAAGAATAATGGGTTTAATCCTAAAAAAGGGAGTGTATTGCCTGTGCCTGGAAATGAGGGTAAAGTTGAATTTATTCTCATTGGTTTAATGCATGAGGCGGATACAAGCGCTTTAGCTAGAGCTGCTCAAGTTTTACCTGCGGGTGAATATGCCTTGATGAATCAAGCTTTTTATGCCAATTATCCCAGTATAAAAAGTCCTTTTTTCTATATTGCTTGGGGATTAGAACAATATCGTTTTGCAGAATATAAAATTAATTTAGCCAATTCCTTAACCACAAAATCTTTAGTCCTTCCTGAGTATTGTGATATTCAGCTTTTTAAAAAGATAGTAAAAAATATTTGTAAAGTGCGTGATCTAATTAATACGCCAGCACAAGATTTAAATCCTGACACATTAGAATATTTTGTACGCGAGTTAGCAGAGAAGCATAATGCTGTTTTTCATTCAATTGTGGGTGATGACTTATTAAAACATGATTTTCCATCCATTCATGCAGTGGGTAGAGCGAGCGTATTTGCGCCACGGCTGCTGGAGTTCAAATGGGGAAATCCTAATGCACCGAAAGTCACTTTGGTTGGAAAAGGAGTGTGTTTTGATACAGGTGGATTGGATTTAAAACCTGCTTCTGGCATGTTATTGATGCGTAAAGATATGTCGGGTGCGGCCCAGGTTTTAGGATTAGCGTCACTTATCATGGAAACCCATTTGCCTGTGCATTTGCATGTCATTATTCCTGCAGTTGAAAATGCTGTTTCAGGAAATGCATATCATCCAGGAGACATTATTAAGACACGCAAAGGACTGAGTGTGATGATTGACAATACCGATGCTGAGGGGCGTGTGATTCTTTCTGATGCGTTGACTTATGCCATGGAGTCATCTCCTCCTGAAATTCTCATTGATATTGCCAGCCTCACAGGCGCTTCTTCGGTCAGCTTTGGTTATGATATTGCCTCCTTTTTTACGAATGATGATGCGTTTGCTTTAGCCTTATCCGAGTCTTCACAGCAAGTGAGTGAACCTGTATGGCGCATGCCTTTATATGCGCCTTATAAGGATATGATTTCTCCCGAAACAGCAGATTTAACCAATGCTGCTTTATTACCTTACGCGGGTTCTATTACAGCAGCATTATTTTTACAAGAGTTTGCCGGAGTTGCTGAAAACCCTAAGACTACTTGGGTGCATTTTGATACAGCCGCTTGGAATGATAAAGCAAAGCCAGGAAAACCAGTAGGAGGAGAGGCGACAGTTATTCGTTCGTTATATCACTATTTAGAGAAGAGATTTTCTAGTATCTAATATCTGTAGGGGCGAATAACATTCGCCCTAGCCAGGCAGAATCTTAATCTCTCCTGAAGAACAAGTAATAATGCCTTCGTGAGGTGTTTCAATTAAAAGTGAACCAGAAAGATCCACGCCTCGCGCAGTACCATTAACATTTTTATTGTCGATGACCATAGATACTTCTTTTCCGGTTAAATAATCATATTGATTCCACTCAGCTATAAAGTCTGTCCAGCCTTTTTCTGCAAAGCGAGTTAAATAAGTGGTGAGATGTTGTATCACTTGTGCAGCGAGCTTATTTCTTTCTTGAGATTTCCCCAAGATATGTTGTAAAGAAGTCCAAGGTTTTTCAATCGATAAAGCGGATGGAGTATCTTCTGGCATATTCACATTCATTCCAATGCCAATAATAGCTTCAGTTATCTGACCTTGCAGGCTATATAATTCAATTAAAATGCCTGCAAGCTTTTTATCTTGATAGAAAAGATCATTGGGCCATTTACATTTTAAGTCAGGAATATTCAAATACTGTAATGCAGATAATAAACTTAAGCTAATACAAGAACTCAACCCTTGCAGGCTTTTTGTTTTTAAATTTTCTGGAAGACTCCATCGACAAGAGAGCATCAGATTTTGCCCTGCAGGAGAGTGCCAAGAACGCCCCAAGCGCCCTCGGCCTTGCGTTTGATGTTCTGCAAAACAAAACTCAAATTCATCTAAACGAGGTTTTCCTTTGAAGTAATCGTTAGTTGAAGAAATGCTTTCGACTATGTTTAAAAAAATATCTTCCTGTAAATACTTTTTTATGACAATCTCATTAAGCGGAGTGAGCATTTTTCTCTTTATATAACTTCAGCGGTTTCAATGATAACTTCTTCGACAGGAACATCTTGATGGCCTGCGCGATGACCTGTTTTAACGGCTTTAATTTTGTCAACGATATCTAATCCTTGGGTGACTTGGCCAAAGACACAATATCCCCAACCGTTAATGCTTTGGTCACGATGGTTTAAGAATGTATTATCAGCAACATTAATAAAAAATTGAGCCGTGGCTGAGTGAGGGTCAGAGGTTCTTGCCATTGCAATACTGCCTCGAACATTTTTTAAGCCATTAAAGGCTTCATTATCAACAGGTTCTTTGGTTTTTTTCTGATTCATTTTTGTATCAAAGCCACCGCCTTGAATCATAAAGCCATCAATTACGCGATGAAAAATTGTGCCATTATAAAAACCTTCTTTAACATAATTAAGAAAATTTTCGGCTGTTTTCGGTGCTTTTTTTTCGTCCAGTTCAATATGAATATCGCCGTGATTAGTATGAAAAATGACCATGTTGTTCCTCTGTTATTTGAAGTTAATAAATGCGTAAATTGTGAGCTTAAATTAAAAGAAAGTAAAGCAGCTGATTTCATGCATATGAACGTATTAGAATTTTTTCGAAATTCATTTTTTTATTTAATGGCAAAAATGTTTCATAGAATAGAGCACGTTAAATTTAATTTTTATTTAAGATGTGAGTGACGGAGTACGCCAAAATAATGCTAAAATAGCTATTAATTTTTTTATCTAAGGGAGATAAATTCGTAATGTTACCAGCAATAAATCTAGATGAGTTAATAACAATAAATAATTTGAATGCCAAAGCCGTAAAACAGGGTATTGGTGCCTATTATAAAACACTGGGTATCCAAGAACCTGAGAATGGTGACCAATATAAAAAGGAACTTGAAAACCAATTAGAAAGGGTTTTAAGAAAAACCTTACCGCGATTGTACGAAGTGGACTTTGGAGCCACGCTTGATGTGCAGGGATGCTTAGAGGATATGTCCGCAGGAGATGCTATTAGTTATGCTGTGGATTTGCATGAGTTTGCTATCGATGAAGAGTCAAAAACAAATAAAGAAATATTACTACAGCATTTTTTGGTGTTAAACGAGTCGAATACACCCACAGGATTAAATCTTCTGGCGCAAAAAACAGAAAAATGGCGTCAAGAAATTTCTAAGAAAAAGCCCAATAAAATAAAATTACCTGAGAATATTACGGATGTCACAGCTTGGAATGCTGCAACCGAAGCGGTTTGCCACCATGTAAACATCGTCGCTACTAATCAAATATTACAAGCTTTGCATGTTTTAAACACAGAGCTTAATGTTGTTGACTCTCATAAAATACCTGACAATTATGAAGAGTTATTATTAATGCAGAAGAGAGCGAACCGTTCATTGTTGGCAAGAATGTTTCGTTTTTTTCAATGTTCTCAACCTGAAGAGTCCAAATTTAATCCTAAAAAAGTATATCCATCGCCGAAAGATTTTTCTAAACGCAATAACTCTTGCATATCATTTTAATTAGGGTATGATGGGGAAATTATTTTGAGTGTGAGTTATTTGTAAAAAAATGCCCAAATTTAAAACGTTGGCTGTTGCTGCATTTCCTTTTTTATTGCTGAGCTCTTGTACTATGGTTGGGCCCGATTATAAGAAACCTGCTGTTGATGTGGCGCCTGAATGGAATACCGATAATCATGGTGTAAAAACCAATAAAGTGCGGGATGCTGCTTGGTGGGAGTCTTTTGATGATCCAGTACTAACAAATTTAATTGAACAAGGCTACAAAAATAATCTTACATTACAAAGTGCTGGGGTAAAGGTATTGCAGGCAAGAGCACAATTGGCTCAGTCAGTTGGCGAGCTGTACCCGCAAGAGCAAGCGCTATCTGCAAGTTATACGCATGAAAATATTGGTCAAGGAAGCATGTATACGACTATTGTTCCTTCAAGTTTTGACTTGGCTTCAACGAGTTTGGGCGCTAACTGGGAAGTGGATTTTTGGGGTAAATATCGTCGCGCTATTCAAGCCAATGATGCTAATTTCTTAGCTTCAATTGCGGCATATAATAATGCCCTTGTTTCTTTAACAGGGCAAATTGCCAGTAGTTATGTCAGTATTCGTACTTATCAAACGCAAATTGCGGTGACGAAGGAAAATATTGCCGTACAAGCAGAAAGTTTACGTATTGCTAAAGCGCGTTTTAATGCAGGACAAGTCAGCCTTTTAGACGTGGAGCAAGCGACAACAGAACTAAATAAAACAGAATCTAGCTTACCTACATTATATATCGATTTGCAGCAAGCTAAAGATGCATTGGCAGTATTATTGGGTACAACGCCAGGTAAAGTTGATGCTTTACTTGGTGGTGGACGAAAAATTCCAATTGTGCCCTCATCTATTGCAGTAGGTATTCCAAAGGATGTTTTAAGACAACGCCCTGATGTGCACCAAGCGGAGTTACAAGCAATTGCGCAATCAGAAAGTATTGGTGCGGTTAAGGCTCAATTATATCCAGCTCTTTCTTTGTCAGGAAGCTTTGGATATTCTTCGACAGATATTGGCAATTCTTCTATTAACGATCTTTTCCAATGGTCGAATCATACGATTTCTATTGGACCTTCTTTGTCGTTACCTTTGTTCAATTATGGTCAGATAACTAACCAAGTTCGAACCCAAGATGCTGTTTTCCAACAAGCAATTTTGAATTATCAAAATGTAGTATTAACCGCGCAAAAAGAAGTTCAAGATGGTATTGTCAGTTATGTTGAGTCTCAAAAAACAGTGAAATCTCTTGTGGTGGCAAATGCAGCTGCAGTGAAAACAACGGAGTTGGCTTTGATTCGTTATAAGGCTGGAGAAGCGGATTACACGACTGTATTAGATGCTGAAAAAGAACAGCTTGATGTTCAAACTTCTTTGACAGATGCTCAAGGTAGTGTGCCGCAAGGTTTGATTTCATTATATCGTGCCTTAGGCGGTGGTTGGCAAATTCGTGGCCATAATGATGTTGTGCCTAGTAGCATTAAGAAAGAAATGGCGGAGCGTACGAATTGGGGGAATTTGCTTATTCAACCTAATCACGAGGCGCCAACGAACAAACAAGAAAAAATTGAACAAACCTTTTTACCCAACTGGTGATTAGATGAATATATTTAAAATAAACGTAAAAATAAACGTATTGCTTTTTTTAGCACTGTTAGTTACCGGCTGTGGCTCAAGCGAAAGCCCCCCACCGCCGCCGCCTGTGGTGGTGAGTAAACCCGTTTTAGCCAAAATAACTCCATATTTGGTGGAAACAGGTAATACGGTTGCTTATAACTCTGTCGATCTGGTCGCGCGCGTATCTGGCTACTTAGATTCTTATAATTTTAAAGATGGCAGCATGGTTAAAAAAGGAAGTTTACTGTTTGTGATTCAACCGCAGCCATATAAGGATCAAGTTGAAGAAGCCCAAGCAACATTAGAGGCCGATATAGCGCAATATGATTATGATAAAGCAGAATATCAACGTCAGTTAACCATGTATAAACAAAATGCTACCTCGCTCACCGATGTGCAAAAATGGTTAGCAACACGTGACTCAGCGCAAGCAGCGGTTATGGGCGCTAAAGCGAGTTTGAATAGTGCAAAAATTACCTACAGTTATACACATGTTCTAGCGCCATTTGATGGACGAATAGGACGTCATTTAGTCGATGTTGGCAATTTAGTGGGAAATGGTACGGCGACGGAGCTTGCTTCTATTCAACAAATTGATCCTATGTACGTATATTTCAACATTAATGAATTAGATTTATTAAAAATTCGTGAATTAGCGCGTAAAGCCGGATTTAATCCGGCCAAACTTAATCAAATTCCACTTGAAGTAGGATTGCAAAATGAAGAAGGATTTCCTCATAAGGGGCATTTAGATTTTGCTGCAACAGAGTTAGAAGCTTCCACAGGAACGATTCAAATGCGCGGTATTTTACATAATAAAGATAACGTTTTGTTACCTGGCTTATTTGCCCACGTGCGTATTCCGTTGGGGGTGGCAAAACCACAATTAACAGTGCCGAATACTGCAGTGATGTATGACCAAATTGGTGCATATATCTTTACTGTAGATAAGCATAATAATGTGAACCAAGTTCGCGTTAAACTAGGCAGTACTGAAATGGGAATGGTTGCAGTCCTTGAGGGGCTAAAAGCAGAGGATAGAGTGATTATTGATGGTATTCAGAATGCAACACCAGGAAGACCAGTGGCTCCGACGGAGAAAAACTTAAAATGACGATTTCACAGTTTTTTATTGAGCGTCCTGTACTTGCAAATGTTATTGCGATATTGTTTGTGTTAGTTGGTATGGTTGCTGTTTATACGTTGCCGATTTCTCAATATCCGCCTATTGTTCCTCCGACTATTCAGGTGACAACAAATTATCCAGGAGCAGATGCCAAAACATTAATCAATACAGTTGCATTACCCATTGAACAACAGGTTAATGGGGTAGAAGGCATGTTATACATGCAGTCCACCAGTACAAACAGTGGCAATTATACATTAATTGTTACTTTTGCTATTGGCACAGATCTTAATTACGATCAGGTATTAGTGCAAAATCGTGTTCAAGCAGCCATGGCCCAATTGCCAGAATCTGTGCAACAACAAGGAGTTGTGGTTCAACAAAAATCGACGGCGATTCTTCAATTTGTCACACTTTCGTCAAAAAATGGTGAGTATGATGGATTATTTTTAGATAACTATGCTGCAATTAATATGCAGAATGTTTTGGCGCGTCTTCCTGGTGTGGGTAACGTTATTGTATTTGGGGTGGGTGAATATGCGATGCGTATTTGGTTAGATCCACGTAAGATGCAATCGTATTCATTGATGCCAAGTGATATCACTAATGCCATTAAAAATCAAAATAAGGAAATTTCAGCAGGACAGATCGGCGCACCTCCAGCGGTGGTGGGGCAGCCTTATCAATTAACAATGAATGTTCCAGGGCAATTAGCTGATCCCTCGCAGTTTGAAAACATTATTGTAAAATCTCAGCCAGTTTCTTCTACTGAGCAAGATCCAACAAATAATGCAAGTGGCCAAGTCGTTCGTATTAAAGATGTGGGAAGAGTAGAATTAGGTTCATCAAGTTACAGCCAAGTGGCACAATTTGATAAAAAACCGACGGCAGCTATCGCTATTTTCCAATTGCCAAATGCCAACGCACTTCAAGTGGCTCAAGAAGTCAGAGATGCTGTCGCTAAAATGGCGAAAAATTTTCCTCCTGGAATGGAATATCATATTCCGTTTGATACCACAGTATTTGTTAAAGCATCTGTAGATGAAGTTTATAAAACTTTAATAGAAGCAGGTATCTTAGTATTAATTGTTATTGTGGTTTTCTTGCAAAATTTCCGAGCTACGCTGGTTCCTGCAACAACAGTTCCTGTGACGATCATCGGGGCCTTTGCTGCAATGGCTGCTTTGGGTTATTCCATTAACTTACTTACTCTGTTTGGATTGGTGCTGGCAATTGGTATCGTGGTAGATGACGCGATCGTGGTTGTTGAAGGTGTAACTCAGCAGATTGAACATGGATTGGCTCCGAAGCCTGCTGCAATCGAAGCAATGAGAATGCTATTAGGCCCCATTATTGGTATTACATTAGTCTTAATGTCGGTGTTCGTACCGTCTGGATTTATGCCTGGGCTTACAGGACAAATGTATGCACAGTTTGCTTTGGTTATTGCGTCAACCGCTTTAATCAGCGCGATTAACGCAATGACTTTAAAGCCGACCCAATGTGCTATGTGGTTAAGACCAACAGATCCTAATAAAAAGAAAAACATTTTCTTTTTAGCGTTTGATAGAGTGTATTATCCATTGGAAAAACGCTATATCGCGATGATTGATCGAATGGTTCATAAAAGCGGGCGTTTGTCATTGATTGCCGGTATTTTAGTTGTCATAGCTATTTTGGGATTCACACGTATTCCCACAGGGTTTATTCCATTGGAAGATCAAGGATATATGATGCTGAGCGTTCTATTACCTGATAGTGCCTCATTAGGAAGAACAGATAAAATATTGCAACGACTTTCAGACCAAGCATTGAAAGTGCCTGGAGTGCGTGATGTTATCACAATTGATGGTCTTTCATTATTGGATAACAACTCAACTTTGGCAAATTCAGGCGTAATTTATATCATGTTAAAAGATTGGAGTGAGCGCGGCAAAAAACAGGGTTTACTTCCTTTATATAAAGAATTTAATAAAATTGCACAAAAAACCAAGGATGCCAAAGTTTTGGTAGTGGTTCCTCCTCCGATTCAAGGTTTAGGTCTTTCTGGGGGCGTACAGATGCAAATTGAGTTAACTGACGGTAGTTTTGATTACCGTAAGTTACAGCAAGCAACGGATCGTATTGTACAGTATGCTGGCGCGCAGAAAGATATTCAGAAAACCTTATCGCCTTTTCGTTCAGAAACACCACAGCTTTTAGCGCCAATCAATCGTACCAAAGCCGAAGCAATGGGGGTTTCTATGGGAGACGCTTTTAATACTTTACAGACTTATTTAGGTTCTACTTATGTGAATTTATTTAATAAATTTGGTCAGGTTTTTTCTGTGTATGTGCAAGCGGATGCTCCTTATCGCATGACGACAGAGCAAATGCGCAATTATTATGTCCGTAATAATTCTGGAAATATGGTGCCTCTAGGAACATTAACAGATGTGCAGCCTGCTACGGGGCCTGCCTTAATTCCATTATATAATTTGTATCCCTCTGCTACTATTGTTGCTATGGCAGCACAAGGTTACAGCACGGGACAAGCTATGCAAACGATGGAACGCGCCGCTGGTTATATTTTACCTCCCGGGTTAACCTATGAATGGACAAGCACGGCTTATCAAGAAAAGATTGCTGGAAACGCAACGTATTATATTTTTGCGTTGTCTTTGATCTTGGTATATTTAGTCTTAGCGGGACAGTATGAAAATTGGGTGACCCCAGCGTCTGTTTTGTGTAGTGTGCCTCTGGCTCTTTTAGGAACAACCATAGCACTAACAGCGTTAGCTCCTTTGGGTATGGCAAATAATATGTATACTCAAATAGGAATAGTCCTGCTCATTGCATTGGCTGCTAAAAATGCTATTTTGATCGTTGAAGTTGCTCGTGAGGAACATGAACTTAATGGAAAAACAATTATGGAAGCTGCCGTCATTGGTGCAAAAACTCGGTTTAGACCGATTTTAATGACGTCATTTGCGTTTATTATGGGTGTATTACCTCTCGTCTTTGCAACTGGCGCTGGAGCAAATGCAAGACGCTCTATTGGTATCGCGGTATGTAGTGGTATGTTAGCATCAACAGGATTGGCGGTATTATTTGTCCCAACACTCTATGTATTTTTCCAAACACATTATGAGCGTCATAAAGCAAAAAAAATGGCTAAATTAGCTAATCATGGTAATGCATAATGCTGCAATTATTGCTGATTGGCTTGGGAAGTGCCGTTGGCGGTGTTTGTCGATATTTACTTTCTACCAGTATATACAGTCTCATAGGAAAAGATTTTCCCTACGGGACATTAGCAGTCAACATGCTCGGCTCATTTTTTATTGGCCTTTTGTCAGTATTGTTTATTGAGCGTGTTAATGAGCTGGGAGCTCCCTTGCGTGCTTTATTAATTATTGGTTTTCTCGGTGGCTTTACAACTTTTTCAAGTTTCTCAATGGAAACATTCAATCTTCTGGAGAGCGGGGAAATTTTCAGTGCTATACTTAATATCGTTATAAGCTTAGTTGCATGTATTGCTTTAACGGGTATGGGAGTATTATTAGCGAGGCAATTATGAAGTGGATACCGGTTACGTTTGTAAGATTGTACATTATGGAAAGTGAGCATGTTCTGAAGAAAATCTTGGCTTCCTTAAAACAAGATGATATCCGTGGTGTAAGTGTTTTTAGAGCTATCAATGGCTACGGTGAAGGCGAAAAGGAACGCACTTCACTATTCATGGATTTATCATTAAACTTACCTTTAGCAGTAGAATTTTTTGATCAACCAGAGAAGATTACCCAAGCATTAAGTAACCTCAATACATTAGTAAAACCAGAGCATATGGTGTCATGGGATGCTCGTGCTAATGAAGTTGATTAGGCACCGTCATATATCGACGTTTTTCTTTCTGTATTAATGTCTAATATTAGATATATACCTGCCATAATTAGAAATTGCTCATTACAATGAGTTTATTTTACTGTGTTGATTTGCTTGATAATGAAATTTTGGCATTAGGAAGCCTCCGTAATCGACTATGGTTTAATCAATTTTCTGAGATTGATAGAGAATTTATTAATGCATTAAAACAGATATTTCAAACTCGTATTGAACAGAATGATTATGAAGATCTTGGTGGAAACATTAGTAAAATTGAGGAATATATTGCACAATATCCTCGTTTAAAAAAAGTGCGTGTTTAAAACTAATATTACACGATTTAGAAGTTATACAAACAAAGAAGAAATATTTTGAAAAAAATATTACGGTTTCTCGTTCGTCGGACCCATTGTACCAACAATTTCAGAAAGAACCATTTTTAATTGCTAAGTTAGTTCAAGGTAAGCTTTATGAACTAGGGGTCTCTGAAGGAGAGTGTTATGGCTTTACTCACGCAATGGCTGATCCTGATATATCACCTTATCAGGTGAATAATTATAGTCAATCGATTGATCTGACTCAAAAAACCTATGATTATCAAAAAAACCAACATAATCGAAAAAAAGATCAAAAAACTATCCAACGTACGAGACTGACTCGTGAATACTTTTGCCCTGATTACTCGAAACAAGATGAAAAACGATATTATATTTGGAAAACAAAGAGATGAAACATTTTCTAATGGTTGGTCTTGCAACAGAAGTAATTTAACAGGAAATTCTGCAATGCGTAAATGGCGCACTACATTTAGTAATGAAGGAAGAGAGATTGAATTTGTTCTTGATAAATACAATGGCAGTCTTCATCTAACAATGAATATAAAATCAGGAGGTTCTGAAGAAAAATCCAAGGAAGCAACGTTGCCGTTAAGTGACAGAACTGTAAGTCAGTTTTCTAAATTTGCTCTAGAGCAATTTAGGATAGCACCATCAATTTTTGCCGCCACTAGCCCCGCAACTCAAGAATTACAAAATTTCTTGAAAAACACAATAAGAGAAGAAATTGGTTTTATTTCAGCCAATGTAGCTCCTAGGGTTCAGTACGAGAATAACGAGCCAGAAAGAAATAGTGGCTGTGTAATTAGTTAAAGTTTAACTATTGATGCTAATATTTTGCGATCTAACTTTTGTTATTGGCAGCAGGTTCAAATGTTGATGCCTTAACGAACTTTTTCTAAAACGTTAAAATATATTCAAAACGATCGTGATAAACATGCCAATATTTAATTGTTTTAGTCAAAAAAATAACTTAACGCAATAAGTTTATTTTCAAACAAGCTGTCATGGCCGATTTCCCCCGTTTGTGGATTAGCACCCTGGTACAAAAAAATCGAGTATTTTATCCTTCTCTTTATTTTTCCACATGAAGAGGAGGTTGCCTAATTCTCCTTGACCACATTTTTCTATATCTTCTGAGGTTAAACGTGTTTTTTTTATGTCAGCGATTTGATTATACAGAACCTTGGCCAACATTAATTCACTATCGTTTTTACGAAAAAATTTGAGCATTGTTTTATTGGTTGAACTTTTCTGGTCAATAAAATTATGTAAAATTGCCAATAACTCGGGTAATCTATTATCTTCTCGGCGAGCCAAAAGTCTTTCAGGCCGATTGTACAAAGGCAATAAAAGCCTGGGCATTTTCGCGCCCTGTTTAATTAACCAATCATTAATTTTCATCGCAGTTGGTATAACAGGATCTTCTTCACTCAATATTATTTCTGGATGCGGAGCCAAATGAATTCTAGGCATACTATTGCGTGATTTTAAATCCTCGTACTCTTTCTGAAGTGTTATCTCAAAATTTTTATACTTCTCTTCGTATTGTTCATCTTCTGCTAAATCGTATTTACGTCTGTAATAATCTGGTAATTTTTTTGTTTCATTTATTTGTTTATACCAACTAATAAGCCCTTGATACCATGCAATTAAAGCCGTTCTATCTAACTGCCAAGAAACTTCCAAATTTTCTTTTTTAGGCATTCTTGTATAGATATCTTTTAGGGTGGAACTAGTATAACACGGACTGGATATTAAATAAGCAGAGTACTTAATGAAGTACCCTTTCTCGGCAAATTGTTCTTGATTTTGCTCTCGTAAAAGCGAAATATCTACTTCATCAAGAATAGAATCATACGGTTTTTTACAATTATCCCGCTCTAATGTTCCACCTTCTGCAGCAAAAACAAAGGGAAACCAAACATTGGCAGCATCACTATTCGTTCCTGTGGAACAATAGTAAGCCATACCATCAACTACGATAATTTTTCTAGAGCCTAAAAGAATGTAAGGATTCATTTGATTAATATAACAAATACATATGAAGGAAATATGATGTGAATGGCACCGTTGGGTACTAATCAACAAACGGATGAAATGTAACATGGTTTTTTAAGAAAAATGGTTTTCATAAATGCTTTCTGTTAACGTAATTACGGGTTAAATTACACAAACGGGGCAAAAGCGAACTACAGTGTTTTTTTGTGATTGTTTTTTCTCGTTTTTTGGATTTTGATAATTGCTAATATTGAGCAAAACCGGAGGCAGCTTAAAACCTCCAACTTTTTTATGGTCTCTCATCAGTTTTCAGGCAGCATGTAATGAGTCCATTGTAAGTTTAAAATCTGGTAATCTTCTCTCCACAAGATGGAAATCGTTTCGTTTTGTAGAGAGCCAAAGAACAGTCTTAACTCAGGTTTAATATTTAGTGTGTTATAATGTGACACCTATTCTTTAGTGCGGAACAATTACTATGAAAAAATTATTGGTGACAACTGGATTAACACTTTCATTTGGTTTATCGGCGTTAGCGGCTCATCCTGATA
Organism: Pseudomonadota bacterium; assembly: GCA_021848965.1. Classification (GTDB taxonomy): domain Bacteria; phylum Pseudomonadota; class Gammaproteobacteria; order Legionellales; family Legionellaceae; genus CABHON01. The sequence goes on along the minus strand of JAJZTL010000033.1, from coordinate 7,366 downwards.
AAAATCAGGTGGCAACTTATATTACAAATCATGGGGGTGCTGTTCAGTCTACTAATAGTAATGGTGTAAAAACAATCAATGTAACCACAGGAAAAGGCGGAAGCTTTGCATCAACTACTGCGGATGGTACCTATAATGTTCCAACCACAGTAACAACTTTAAATATTGCAACAGCGAGAGGTGGTTCATTTTCCGGTGAGGTTACAAAATCATCTAATTATTATGGCCCTTCAATCGATTTTCATGTCAGTGGTTCAACAGCAAAAGGGAATACCTATTCTGGTCAGAGTTCTGCAATGCAAAACAATTTTGATTATCATGATGGTCAGGATGGAAGAGATTATTATAATGGAACACAGACTTCTTTTAATCACAATGGCACGTTAGAAGGAAGTACACGAGAGTACGAGCATACAACAAGAAATCAATTGGTTACCTCTGAAAATGGTGATAATTATATGTATCGACAAAATTTTCACACAATGGGAGACAATTACCACACAAGAAGTACCATCGCAAGTAAGCAAAGTAGCACTAATACAGCACAGGTGTATCACTATCAAGGAAGCGATATAACAGGACCTGAGGGTAATCATTTAATGGCGTATACTAATTTTGAAGTCGAAAGTGATAATGGCACAATAAATTTTATTCCCAATGTAGAGGGAAATTCTTCTATTTTTTATAATGACCACTTTATTAATATCAATCAGATTAATAAACAAAATTTTAGCGTAGGTCATGAAGGACCTTATTATATAGGGAGCACTTCTAATCAAGAAGGTGATTTTTATCATGAAGGTTTGTTAACCATGAAAACAAAAGAGGGCACTAAAATCAGTCATGATGCAACGTTTTCAAAACAAGATTCGTCTATTAAAAATCAGAAGGAAACGACTATATACAAAAGTGGTGCAATGCCAGTTTCTCATCAAGTGAATAGCCACGTGCAATATACTAATGGTACTGTCACCATTGAACGTTCAAGCTCAATAGACAAAAATCATGCACCTGTGATTGCCTACAATGGAAGTGTAACCATTAACACTCAAACAGGCGAAAAAAATTATCAAGGCAATCTCACGAAAAACCTGTGAACTGCCGGGGGCCGTTCCATAAAATGGATATGCCCCTTCTCATCCTGAGAATTTTGTGGGGTTTAAATAGCATTTTGTCTATTTGTAGTAGTGTTGATGTGAATATTCAGTGGTAGATGAAACTCTTTCTCAAGACCTGTTACTACTTCTTTTCATGAGAATTTTGTGTTCTAATAAGAACTTTATTTTTCTATGAATTCTAACGAAGATCATCTTATGAAAAGAAAGTTTTTACAGGCATTGGTAGTCTGGGTTTTAGCATTATTTGCTCCGTTTGCGTGGGCTGGTTTAGATCAATTTGTTCAGCAATCAGGAAAAGACGCCATCATGGGGGTGGTTGTTAAGGATGTAACAACGGGGCGCATTCTTTATCAACATAATCCAGATCATCTTTTTATTCCTGCAAGCAGCCTTAAAGTCTATACAGCAGCAGCAGCATTGATTATGCTAGGGCCGAGTTACCGCTTTAATACCGGTGTTTATACTGATGCAAGAACCATTGCGCCTGGTGTTCTTAATGGAAATCTTTATGTGACTTTTGGTGGTGATCCTACGTTAACGAGTTCAGACATTGTCGATGTCATGGGGGTGTTAAAAATAAAAGGAATTACGCGTATTCAAGGAAATGTGGTTTTAGTTTATCCTAATTACACGGCTGAAAAATATCCTCCAGGCATTGTTGCAGGTGATAAACTTCATCCTTATGGTGCGCCGATAACACCAGTAGTCGTTGATCAAAATGCAGCGACATTTATTATTACCCCAACACGTCCTGGTCAGTTAGCTCAAATTAGCGCTTCTGATGCGAGTCATCGCATTCATGTGGCCAAAAGTGCATTGTACACCAAGCGACCTGGGACTAAAAGATGCTCACTATCTTACCATCTCGATAATCAAAATCAGTTAACGGTGCAAGGTTGTATCGCCCCGAGGGGAGCACCCTATGTAGAACGTATTCCTGTGACAAATCCATCCAATTATGCTGAGGGCGTTGTCAATGTTGCCTTAAGCCATTGGGGGGTTACTGTACAAGGTCATGTTGCCCCTGGACAAATGCCTTCTTCTGCAACACAGTTAAATATGCACCAATCGGATGCTTTGCCAGTGATTTTAGCTAATACGTTAAAACCATCAAATAATGTGTTTGCGAATGCGTTGTATTTGAAAGTAGGATCAACCTATTGGCGACAAATGGCGACTTGGCAAAATTCAGGTTTGGCAATTAAGCAAATTTTGGAAAAATATGCAGGTGTACCCATGAAAAGTGCGACTATGGTAGATGGGGCAGGGTTATCACGTATGAATCGAATAACTCCTATGCAGACGGTAACATTGCTGTCTAATATGGAGCATAAATTTATGTTAAGCGATGATTATATTTCCGCGTTTCCTGTGCCTGGAGAAAAAGGAACTCTTATGCGTTGGCGTATTGCGCCCCAATCTCAGCAACAGCATATTCATGCGAAAACAGGAACGATGAAAGGAATTGTTGGTTTGTCAGGTTATATGTTAAGTGCTAATCATCATTCATTAGTATTTTCTATTATGACGAACTCTACTTCCAGTCAATTGTCTTTTTCCGATCGGGTAGGCTTAGCTTCATGGAAATATCGTGAACTTGAAGATCATATTTGTCACTACTTAATGAATACCTCGGTATAATAATATTTAATAAAAATCATGTCTAAATTATCTATGTTAAAGTCGCCGGAGCTATTATCTCCGGCAGGCAGTTTGAAAAGTATGCGTTGTGCTTTTGCCTATGGCGCTGATGCTGTTTATGCGGGACAACCGCGTTACAGTTTACGTACACGTAATAATGAATTTTCGCAAGAAGTATTAGAATCTGCCATTGAGGAAGCACATCAACAGAAAAAATACTTTTTTGTGGCGAGCAATATTATTTCTCAGAACAATAAAATTAAAACCTATATTCGCGATTTAACACCGGTGGTTGAGGCAAAGCCTGATGCGCTGATTATGGCGGATCCGGGGTTAATCATGTTGGTTCGTGAAACATGGCCAGATTTACCTGTGCATTTATCAGTGCAATCGAACGTGATGAATTACCAAGCAGTTAAATTTTGGAAATCTACAGGAGTTTCGCGGATTATTTTATCCCGAGAATTATCCATCGATGAAATCGCAGAGATTCGGGAGCATTGCCCAGACATTGAACTGGAAGTATTCGTTCATGGTGCATTATGTATGGCACATTCCGGTCGATGTTTACTGTCAGGCTATTTTAATCATCGTGACCCTAATCAAGGCGCTTGTACGAACTCTTGTCGATGGGATTACAAAGTGAAACCTGTGGTTAAAGATGAATGGGGTAATGCGGTTAGTCCACAAAAGACTGAAAAAATTCAATATGTTGTGGAAGAAACTAATCGTCCTGGAGAGCATCATGCCATTGAAGAAGATGAGTTTGGTACTTATATTTTTAATTCAAAAGATTTACGTGCTATCCAACATATTGAAACTTTAACTAAGATGGGTGTGGATTGCTTTAAAATTGAAGGACGAACTAAGTCATCTTTTTACACAGCACGTACAGCGCAATTATATCGAAAGGCGATAGATGATGCATTTCAAGGTAAACCTTTTGATATGAGTTTAATGGATCAACTCGAAGGTTTATCGACGCGCGGTTATACAGAAGGTTTTTATCGACGTCATGTGCCTGAGGAGTACCAAAGTTATCAAAATAAGACGACTAGCGAGCTAAAGCAACAAGTAGTCGGAGAGTTTTCTGACTATCGTGACGGATGGTTGACAGTAGAAGTTAAAAACCAATTTGCCATGGGTGATAAGCTCGAGATTATGACGCCAGGAAGTCAACAGTTTTTAACGTTGGAAGCCATGGAAGACACACAAGGTAATAAAGTTGAACGGGCTGCAGGCAGTGGTTTAACGGTGAAGATACAGACAGAAAAGCCTGTAGGTGATTTAACTCATGGTTTTCTCATTAGACATTGGGAGTAAATTATGTGCGGTATTGTCGGCGCCGTTTCAAAACGAAATATTACCTCCATTTTAATTGAGGGATTAAAAAAGTTAGAATATCGTGGTTATGATTCTGCCGGTATGTGTGTGATGGATGAGCATCATCATATTCATCGGTTGCGTGCATTAGGCAAAGTGCATGCATTAGAAGAATTATTGACCAAAGAGCCTATTAGCGGCAGCAGCGGTATTGCTCATACCCGTTGGGCAACGCATGGGATACCGTCTGAACGTAATGCGCATCCTCTCATGTCTGATAATCGAATCGCTGTTGTGCATAATGGTATTATCGAAAATTATTTACCTTTACGTAAACGCTTAGAAAAAGAAGGTTATCATTTTTTTTCAGAAACTGACACCGAAGTAGCAGCGCATTTGGTTGATTTTTATCGACGGCAAACAAAGGATTTTTTAACAGCACTAAAAAAAGCAGCAGCGGAAATGCATGGTGCTTTTGCTTTGGGAGTATTAAGCACAGAAGATCCTCACGTATTAGGAGTGATACGCCAAGGGAGCCCTTTAGTCATTGGCCTTGGGCATGATGAAAGTTTTATTGCTTCCGATCCTATTGCTGTCATGCCTGCAGCGCACAAATTTATCTATTTAGAAGAAGGTGACGTTGCACTGATTACCTTGGACGAAATTCATATTATGGATAAAGATGGACAAACAGTGGAACGCTCTATTCAAACGCCTCTCTGGAGTGGAGAAGGTGTGAGTAAAGGACACTACCGACATTTTATGCTCAAAGAAATTAATGAACAGCCTCATGTCATTGCTGAAACTTTGGAAGGTCGCTCAGGGCATACGCATGTATTTCATGAAATATTAGGAAGCCATTCGCATGAATTATTGAAAAATACTAAGCTTATTCAGATTGTAGCGTGTGGAACAAGTTATCATGCTGGATTGGTGGCAAAGTATTGGTTTGAAAAAATTGCCAAAATCCCTTGTCAAGTCGATGTAGCCAGTGAATTTCGTTACCGTGATCCGGTAATTTTGCCTGGCACCTTATTAGTTACTGTGTCGCAGTCAGGTGAAACAGCGGATACGTTGGCAGCTTTGCGTCATGCCAAAACCCATAAAAAAAACCATGGATATACTGGGTTTTTAGCTATTTGTAACGTTCCAGGTAGTTCTTTAGTCCGAGAGTCAGAATGTGTCTTGATGACAAGGGCAGGAATGGAAATTGGGGTTGCTTCCACGAAAGCATTCACAGCACAATTAACGGCGTTTTTATTATTAGTTTTACTTTGTGGACATTTTCGTGGAGAAGAAAATGCTGTTACGCTTAAAACCTATCTTGATGAGTTAAAAAAGCTACCGGCATTGTGTGAAAAAATTCTTAAACTTGATAATAAGATCCAACAGATGGCGCATGCATTCGCGGATAAACAGCATGCATTGTTTTTAGGACGTGGTATACAATTTCCGATTGCGTTAGAAGGTGCCTTGAAATTAAAAGAAATTTCTTATATTCATGCTGAGGCTTATCCTGCAGGAGAACTTAAACATGGACCTCTCGCCCTAGTAGATAAGAATATGCCGGTGATTATTATTGCGGCACAAGATGATTTATTGCCTAAGTTAAAATCGAATATTGAAGAAGTTCGAGCTCGAGGCGGTCAGTGTTTTGTCTTTACAGATGAGACCACAGGATTTAATGATGCATCAGGGTTGCATGTGATTCAGTTACCGGCGTTGAGCTCAATTATCGCACCTATAGCCTATACACTGCCATTACAACTCTTAGCTTATCATGTAGCCGTATTGAAAGGTACCGATGTTGATCAGCCACGAAATTTGGCAAAATCTGTTACAGTGGAGTAGGGGCGAATAATATTTGCCCTTTCTTTATACAAGAAAATCTAAATTAAGAAAAAATGAATTAAGACACCCAAAAATGTTCAATGGGGGTCTAACTTGCTTTTTTTAACGAAGCAATGATGTCATTTGTCGTTCCAAGTCTTTGATTAAGTAAATAATAAAATCCCATAAATTATTTTTTTCTAAAGACTTGGCAATGTGTTCTACCGGTAAAAAACGATACATTTCTTGGGTAAATTCTGAAGACATTTTGGGTTGATTTTGCAATAGCATTAACCGTTCTTGAAACATGTTAAAGAAATAATCCAAAGAATAATCTCGATCGTTTAGTTTATGGGGTATTAATGTGAGTTGTGGTTTTAATCCTTGGCCATGTAGCCATGAAATATCCCATAAATCACGATATTTGATTCGATTCGGCCTGAATGCAAAGGCAATTAATTTATCAGTATAAATTTCTTCACGACTTTGTGCTTGGATAATGAGACCTGATGTTCCCATATCAACTTGATAAGGATTCAATAGCATCATGGGATGTTTTTCATAGGAGGGTAGCGCGCAAATATCAATATTAATACGCTGAGCAGGTATATGCTTTTTTTCTGGCTGCGTTTCTACTTTTATTTTCCAGGTATCTACATTTACTGTTTCTTTCACTGGTTCGCTCACGCTCACTTTTAGGCTATATTTGTTTTCTAAATTACGTGTTAATACTTCTCCCATTGAACATAGTGTTTCTTTGGTAAAATTTTTTCCCCCAGTGAAGTCCAAATCTTCACTTAGCCGAGTACCGCCATAACAACTTCGCAAACAAGTACCACCAATAAAAGTAAGCCCCATCAGTAAATCATTCTCTTGCATTATGTGGAGTATATCGTGATGGAGTAACTCTTTTTCTACAACTATTCTTAAAGAGCTTAAATCAGGTTGATAGCTTAACGCTTCGTTTACAAGTTTTTCAAATAAGTTCATTTGCCATTTTCCAATCAATTAAATCGCAGTTTCTGTGAGTTTTTTTCATGTCTTTAATTGCCAAATTTGTGCTTGCTCGCCATAACCTGCAATGAACATCGTAGGTGAGTTGGTTCATTACATGAACAGGTTTTTGATGAGTATGAACAAATTCAATAACACCAAATTTTCCGCAAGCAATAGTGTTACTTCTCCCTGATGACATAATTGAAATAACATTTATGGGTACTTGCGAGATGATCCCTGCATCACTTAATGCTGTTTCAAGACTAATGTAATTAAATTCATGGCTTCTTAAATAAGCAGCAGCATGAAATAATAGTAAACCATTGGAGAATAGATTACTTTTATAAGCATAAAGCCCTCGGCAAATTTTCTCAAGAAAACCTGTTTTAACCATTCTACTTAATAATGTCTTAAAATTATTATTAGATAATTCTGGACAATTCTCTTTTAATTCTTTT
>JAJZTL010000127.1 GCA_021848965.1 Pseudomonadota bacterium | reverse complement strand
TTACTATTAGAGCCGGTATTGATCAATGAAGTTGACCATGATAATGCCAAAACAGCACATAAAATCGCTCTTATTTTACTCGGTTATCAAAATTTACAGGAAATGAGGACTCAGTGAGATTTACTGGGGTGATGCATTGGCGCTGAACTGGCTGATGCATTGTTGATGCGCTTAACATCCATATTGGTATTGTATCTAAAAATAATCTGCCGCACCAGTGAGGCATCGAGATGCATTTGTGGTGCATGAAATAGTTTAAATAATAAACATAAATTGGTGTTTTTATATGCCTTTTTGATTGATTGTTGCTCTTATGAAATTATTTTTCTAAGGTCAATGTAAAATCGTGGTTTAATAGATATAAATCAATAGGTTACGAATTGGCATTCCAATGCGAATGGTGTGTTCTTTTTTATTTAATCATTTTTTTATATGTGTATTTAACTGGGCATTTTAGTATTATTTATTTAAATTAATATTTTGAAAAGCGCGTAATAATTGCGTGCTTGTGATTCACAGTATTCTCTTAACCATTTACTCAATATGGATATTTATATCATGAATATATTAAAAAGATTTCTGAAAAAAATTGCTAAAATCATTCATTTTCGACCCTATAGTGAATGGACTGAAGAAGAGAAGGCAGTGTACGCTAAACGGCATTCTTTTCATTCTTACTCTAAATCAAATGATACAAAAATTAATCCTGCAAGCGGCCTGCCAATGATTGGTTGTCTTGATGTAAATGGCAATACATTTGGATCTAGCAGTTCATTTGATGATTATTATAGAAATCATGACAACAATTATCGTAGTTATTCATCTACAAATTATTGCAATAGCTATGATTCTTTTACTAATCGATATTAATCGAATTAAATTGTTTATAATTTTATTTTTATATCCGATTGTTACTGATAAAATTAACTGAATATTTTTATAAAAAATATATGTTAATTTGGAGAAATACCATGGCTTTAATTACACCAAAAAAGATTAATACTAAAGAAAAAATTAAATTGGAGATTGATCAAAAAATTCATTCTGAAATAAAAAAATATTGTGAGTGGGCTGGCATTGCAGATCTTGATCATTTTTTTGAAGAAGCCGCTGCATATATCTGCTCGAAAGATAAGGATTGGAATAAATATTTAAAATCAGTCACAGAATGAATAAAAATAAAAACCAAATTACTAACCCACACGATCAATTTTTTCGAACTGCTATGGCAGACCTTCGGGTTGCACGTGATTTTTTGAACGCTTGGCTGCCACATGATTTACGTGAACGCATCGATTTTTCCAAATTAGAAATGCAGCCTCGCTCCTATATTAATGAGGTACGTCAAGAGTCTGAAGTGGATGTCTTATTTAAAACAACGATCGACAATAAAGAAGCCTATCTTTATTTTCTTTTAGAGCATCAATCCAAACCTGATCCTTTAATGCCTTTTCGATTGCTTAAATACTTATGCAACATTATGGATGATCATCTAAAAACACATAAAACCAAAAAACTCCCACTTATTTATCCCTTGGTGGTTTATCATGGAATGCAAAAATATCCTTTTTCTACTAACTTAAACGATCTGGTTGATGCGCCAAAAGAGCTGATCGATCAATATTTTTTAAAACCTTTTCATCTCATTGATTTAGGTGAAATAGATGACGAAACACTAAAGCAACACGCTTGGTCTGGAGCTATGGAGTTTGCTTTAAAGCATATTTTTTCCAGAGATATTCTGCCTTGGCTTAAAAATATGGCAAACCTTATGCGTGAATTAGATCACTGTGGAGGGCGTGATTTTATTGCTATTGTGTTACAATACATATTAGAACGGGGTGAAATTAGTGACCGAGAAGAATTTTTTAAGCTTATCGATACCAAGATATCACCGGAAGTTGGGGAGCAAATTATGAGTCTAGCAACACAATTAAAAGAAGAGGGACGAGTAGAAGGGCGAGTAGAGGGACGTCTTGAAGGCGAACTGAATAAAGAGCGAGAAATTGCCAAGCGAATGCTTGAAGAGGGCTCTGAGCCGGCTTTTGTTGTTAAAGTAACTGGATTATCACTGGAACAGCTTAAAGAGATACAAAAACATTAAGATATTGTTGCAATAAACTCATTGTAATTTCTTAAGCTAATTGGGATAGGTGAGTATTTTCTGTAACTGTTGAAACAGTGTAACCTATCTTACATCCAGAATTTAAATTCAACTGGCGCCGAAATTAGCGCCAGTTATGTTGCACCCGTAGCAGTCAAAAATATATTGACTTTAGTGATTACTTTGCTTTAAAATTTCAAATTATATGAAAAACCGTCAAAAGTAGGTTTATAACGCGATGAAAATTACATCTTAAGTACGCCCATCTAATAGGGCGAAGAGAGGAAATCGTTTTTGATTTTCTATTTTTTATTGTCCTGAAAGACATGCTTAAGAGTAAATCATGCACCATAAACCGATTCAATTTAAAGACCTTGGTCTTATTTATCCGCATAAAATCTGTTTTCAAGACTTCAGTGGTGAAATTCACTTTGGTGAGCGTATTGCACTGATTGGCCGAAATGGTTCAGGGAAATCAACCTTACTTAAGATGCTTGGTGGTCTTTTCTCGGGCTCTAGCGGCGAAATTAAAATGCCACAGGATATTCGTATTGGTTATTTACCCCAAGTGATTGAAGAGTACCCTGATTTAAGTGGTGGTCAACGGTTAAACCAAATATTGACCAAAATATTGTCTGAGAATCCTAATGTATTGTTGTTAGATGAACCTACAAATCATTTGGACAGACGCAATCGTCGTTCTTTAATGCGCATGCTCCTGTATTATCCGGGGACGCTGGTCATTGCTTCTCATGATACGGAGCTCATCAATACAGTCGCAGATACTTTATGGCATATTGATTTAGGTAAGCTCACTGTATTTAGAGGGGCTTATTGTGATTATCAGCAAATGCTTGAAGACAAGAAAGCATCGATTGAACAGGAGTTATCACGGATTTCACGTGAGAAGAAAGAATCACATCTTTCTCTAATGAAGACACAAGAACGGAATAAACGTTCTCGTGTTCAGGGTGAAAAAAAGATAGCGCAGCGTAAATGGCCAACGATTCGGTCTCATACAAAGCTCGCCAATGCAATGACAACAGGAAATAAACGATTAAGTCAGATTAATCATAAAAAACAACAGATGCTTGAAGAGCTTTCATCTTTAAACCTTCCGGAAACAATTAAGCCCAAATTTAAATTAAACGGTCTTGACCACCATAAGCCCTTAATCAGGATTCAAGACGCTTCTATTGCCTACGAGGCTGGAGATGTGATTCTTAAAGGGATTCATTTTCACTTAAATGGCTGCGAACGGGCGGCATTGTATGGGGACAACGCATCAGGGAAGTCCACCTTTGTCAAAGCGATTTTGCAGGATAGTAACATTAAAAGAGCAGGTGAGTGGACTATTCCAGAGCGCAATACAGTTGGGTATCTCGATCAGCATTATCAATATCTGGATTGTGATAAAACAATTTTGGATTTGATGAAAAGTCAGATGCCCCACGCTTCTCATGCTGAACTTCGTGTCCATTTGAATGACTTTTTATTTCGCAAAAACGAAGAAGTAGAAATAAAGGTCAAAGATCTTTCAGGCGGTGAAAAGGCAAGGCTTTCTTTAGCCCTAATCGCTGCCAATCCGCCTAAACTACTTATTTTAGATGAGGTAACCAACAATGTAGATCTGGAAACACGCGCTCATATCATTCAAGTATTACGTGAATTTCCAGGTGCAATGCTGGTTATTTCTCACGATTATGATTTTTTAGATTCCATTCACATTGAAACTAAGTATCACGTTCATCAAGGGAAGATACATCATTTCAATGGGGAACAATCAGAGGGTGTTCATCATGACTAATCGTTTGCCTAATCACATAGGCTCTTTTATGTGGCATTTTTTAAAACCGTATCGTCGCATGGTTTTTTTATTTATCCTGCTTGCTTTAATGGCTGGATTTTGGGGACCGTTTAATAGTTTATTGATTAAGTCCTTTATTAATACCTTGGCGGCAAAAACAAGTACGGATTTCTCCTCTTTCGCCCTTGGGGAGCAATGGAACAGCCAAGTCACTTAAGCCAATTCTGATGAATTCTGCAAACGATAAATTGTAGCTTTATGGACATTAAACGTTTTAGC
>JAJZTL010000032.1 GCA_021848965.1 Pseudomonadota bacterium | reverse complement strand
CATCGCAGAGATACCATTGTCAATCGTTTAAAATTCTTAACCAGCATCTTTAGCATCGACATTTGCGCATATGCCATTATGCAAAATCATTATCATTTGGTGCTACGCGTAAATCCCACTCAAGCACAAGAATGGAGTAACGAAGAAGTGCAAGAGCGATTAAAACTACTTTTGCCGAAAAAAGGAGAAAACGCAACGCCTGAAATATTGAGTCATTGGCGTGAACGTTTTTACAATATTAGTTGGTTTATGCGCTATCTTAATGAGCCTATTGCACGTCAGGCGAATAAAGAAGATGACGTCACCGGATGCTTCTGGGAAAGCCGCTTCAAAAGCCAAGCCTTAGTAGATGAAGGCGCATTATTGGCGTGCATGGCTTACGTAGATTTAAATCCTATCCGCGCCAGTCAAGCAAAAACTCTGGAAACCTCTGATTATACCTCAATTCAAGAACGTATTCAGGCATATGCATCTCAAAAATCCACGCCACAGCATCTTATTGATTTTCAAAAAAATACAGAAGATACTTTAAAATCCATTTTGCCTTTTGCTTACAAAGATTATCTTACTCTCATTGAATGGACTGGAAGACAACTACGTGATGACAAACCTGGATTTATTGCCTCAGACGTGCCATCTTTGGTGAAAGAGTCTCAATTAAATCCGGATGCTTGGCTTAGTACCGTACAATATTACAACTCACCCTATCAACAGATTGCAGGCTCCTTGGCAACTCTCCGTCACTGGGCTGACAGAATAGGCCAACGCTGGTTAAAAGGTCAAAAAGTGGCTAAATTGCGATATTTAATAGCTTCATAGTTCGTTCTTTTAAGCACAATTTGTATCCTTTTACTATTTTCAAACTATGAAAAAAATTGTCTTCGTCTATAAAAAATATTTCTGCACTCAATTTCCAGCTTCGAGCTACTTTTAATCAAATTCTTAGATAAAATAAAGAGACAATTTAAAATATTAAGTCCTAGTCATCTTTTTTAGGACTATTTTAAATTTTTTTTATTCAAAAGAAATACAGCTAAATATAGACAGGCAAATTAAGCAAATTATATGACATTTTGGGTGTCTTAATTTTTTAATTTTATTATTATACTGGTGAAGATTTTTCAGTTTTCAACCAGCTGAGTATTCTTGCTTTAACATATTCTGGTTGAATAGAAGAAACACATTCGCACGGATTCGCTGTAGGGCATTTTGGACAAGGTTTTTGTTGTGCAATAATTTCTGCTTTCCAACCTACTCCTTCCCAACGGCGGATATATTTTTTATCTGCACGATACAGTCCTAGCGCATGAATACCTAGTGCAGCAGCTAAATGTAAAGGCCCGGTACTTCCTGCAACTAGGCCATTACAGTGAGCAATTAAAGTTATTAAATCGTCAATTTTGACTTTTCCGACAAGATCAATAACACGATCATTAACTTTCTGAAGAAAGTCTTGCAGGTAGAGTCTATCACTCTCAACCCCTGTAATAAAAATTTGAAATTTTTCAGGGTCTAGAGACTGAATTAATGTTTTGTAATGTTCTAAAGGCCATTGATAGTTTTTTGCTGTAATGAGCGTTGGATGAAGAATGAGTTTAAATTTCTGTAGCTCTAGAATTGCACTATATTCCTCTTTTAAAGGTTTAGAATGAAACTGATATAAAATAGCAAGATCTTCATAAGAAAAGCCATGTTTGATGCCTAGCGGTCTCAAACATTGTAAATCTAGTTGACGTCTGTTAAGAGGGGGAACCTCTCGTGAAATTAGTACATGATTAGTGCAAGAAAACCAGTTATATCGGCGATAAATACTGCCAATTCGTACTGGAATTTTTGCTTTTTTTGCAGCTGTTGCTAGTTTTTCAGCGTTATTGACTTGAATAAATACATCTGCATGACAAGATTTTAGACCTTCCTCTGTATCCATAATGGACTCATCATAGACTTCATCAACAAAGAAATATCGCCTCGCAATATCGCATCCTGGCCCTTTTGCTAAAAATAAAATTTTGCACTCAGGATAATAATGCTTCAATACGCCAGCCAATGGTAACGCTATAACAACATCGCCTATATGTGTTGTTTTAGCTATCATGATTCGCGCTCTTTTTAAAAAATCACAAGAAACTGTCATAACCTAGACTTCTCAAGGCTCGCTCATCATCTGCCCAGCCCGTTTTAACCTTAACCCAAAGCTGCAAATAAACTTTTTTATGCATACTCCTTTCCATATCTTGACGAGCTTGACTACCAATTTCTTTAAGCTTTTCGCCTCTTTTACCGATAATCATACGTTTATGGCTTTCTTTGTCGACGAGGATTAAAGCTGCTATAGAACAGAGAGATTCCTCTAATTTGTATTTTTCAATTTCAACTGTTACAGAATAAGGTAGCTCTTCTCCACATAATCGAAAAACTTTTTCTCTAATAAGCTCAGAAGCCATAAATGTGGCTGTTTTATCTGTAACTTGTTCTGCAGGATAGAAAAATGAACTTTCGGGCATCATTGCTTGTAATTTTTTTTCTAACTCCACTACTTGGACCGCTTGCCTTGCTGAAACAGGAACAACACTGTCAAATTTATAACGCGCTGATACTTCTTCTAAATAAGGCAGTAACTGCTTCTTATCTTTGATTTTATCAACTTTATTGATAGTTAAAATGACAGGTACAGTTACATCACTTAATCGTTCTAATACCATCTGATCGGTAGGTGTCCATACTAATGCTTCTACCACAAAAACAATGACATCTACATCCCAGATAACTTGGGATGCTGTTTTATTCATGTAACGATGTAATGCTAGCTTACCACGATCGTGAATTCCAGGCGTATCCACGTAGACGATTTGACAATCATCTTGTGTATGAATGCCTAAAATTCGATGGCGTGTTGTTTGTGGTTTACGCGAGGTAATACTGATTTTTTGCCCTAATAGACAATTTAACAGTGTAGACTTCCCTACATTTGGCCTACCAATAATAGCAACATGTCCACATTTCTGTCCTTCTTTTTTTTCGGCAAAAGAAGATAAATACTCATCTACACTGACCAATTTCTTAGGCTTCCAATGCTTTTTCGGGAGAAACAAAAGTATATCCCAACTCAGAAGCAACTGCCTCATAAGTCATTTTTCCAGCATGAACATTTAACCCATTCAAGAGATGTGAGTTCTCTAGTAATGCTCTTTTTACACCTTTATTTACTAAACTCAATACAAAAGGAAATGTTGCATTGTTTAAAGCAAATGTTGATGTACGTGGTACAGCGCCAGGCATATTGGCCACACAATAATGAACAACCCCTTCCTCTACATATGTTGGCTCACTATGAGTTGTTGCTCTGCTTGTTTCTAAACATCCGCCTTGATCAATAGCAACATCAACTACTACAGAGCCTGGGCGCATCTGCTTTAACATTTTCCTTGTCACTAATTTAGGTGCTGCAGCCCCATGAACAAGAACAGCTCCGACAACGAGATCTGCATCGTGCACATATTCTTCAATTGCTTCAGATGTTGCAAAAATAGTACGTAACTTAGAACCAAACTGAAAATCTAATTCATTTAAACGTTTTAAGGATTTATCAAGCACAATCACATTGGCTTCCATTCCCATAGCCATACGAATTGCATTAGTACCTACAACTCCTCCACCAATTACCACAACATTAGCAGGAGCAACTCCAGGTACTCCTCCGAGAAGAACTCCGGAGCCTCCTTGTTCTTTTTCTAAGCAATGAGCGCCTGCTTGTATAGCCATTCTACCTGCGACTTGACTCATCGGTGTTAACAAAGGCAAACCTCCACCTAGCTCAGTCACTGTTTCATAGGCAATAGCTGTACAACCTGAATCAATTAAAGCACGAGCCTGTTCAGGATCTGGTGCTAAATGTAAGTAAGTAAATAAAGTTTGTCCTTCACGTAAACGCTGGCACTCAATGGGTTGAGGCTCTTTTACTTTAACAATAAGTTCAGCTTGAGCAAAAATTTCTTCTGCACTATCTACTACTTTTGCACCAGCAGCTATATAAGCAGCATCATCAATGCCGATACCTAATCCAGCATTTTTTTCTACCCACACAGAGTGACCATGATGTACAACTTCACGAACACTCGCAGGAACCAATCCCACACGATACTCTTGAGATTTTATCTCTTTAGGTACACCTACTAACATATTTAATTACTCCTATCTAATTCTGCTATAAACTCAGGAATGATTTCAAACAAATCACCCACTAAACCATAAGTGGCTATTTTAAAAATCGGCGCCTCTGAATCTTTATTAATGGCGACAATTACTCGACTATCCTTCATTCCCGCAAGATGTTGAATGGCTCCAGAGATTCCCAATGCAATATAAAGATTGGGGGCAACAATTTTACCTGTCTGACCAACTTGATAATCATTAGGTGCAAATCCTGCATCAACCGCAGCGCGTGAAGCACCAATCGCTGCATTTAATTTATCTGCTAATGCTTCAATTTGTTTAAACTTCTCGGCACTTTGAAATCCTCGACCGCCTGAAACAATCACTTTAGCTTGTGTTAAATCAGGCCGTTCTGAAGGAGTTGTTTCAATTGAAACATACTGAGATAAATTCGCTGCCGGCTGTTGGGCTACTATTTTTTCAATTTCAGCCTTTTTTTCTCCAGATTCCGCTGCATTAAAAGCAGAAACACGAACAGTAAAAACTTTTATTTTCGCATGATTTTCAACTGTCTCTAAAGCATTACCCGCATAAATAGGATGTAAAAAAATTGCCTTATCAGACGAGTCAATACGAATTTCGCAAACATCAGAAATTTGCTCAACATCTAATAAAGCGGCTACTCTTGGTAGAAAGTCTTTCCCAAAAGTTGTTGCAGGAGTCAACACAAATGTATAAGACCCTGCTAATGAAAAAACTATATTTGCTATGTTTTCTGCTAAAGGGTATTGATAAGCTGCATCATCTACCCATACAACACGTTTCACATTGGCAACTTTTCGAGCTTCTTCAACAACTGCTTCAGCACTATATCCAATAACTAGAACATGAATTTCATGCCCTGGAATGCTCGCTGCAGCACTCAAAGCTGATAAAGTACTTTTCTTAAGAGTATGATTATCATGTTCTGCAACAACGAGGATAAAACGAGATTTCATAGATTCCATCAGCTACCCCTTCAAATAACTTTTTCTTTATTTTTTAGTTTATCAACAAGCTCAGCAACTGAGTTTAATATTTCCCCTCCCTCTCTCATAGCCGGTGCCTCTGTCTTAAGCACTTTAAGCAATGAAGTAAGAGAAACATCTAACTCTTCTAGAGTCATGGAAACTAAAGGTTTTTGCTTTGCTTTCATAATATTTGGTAAGCTCGCATATCGAGGTTGATTAAGACGTAAATCTGTTGTTACCACAGCGGGTAACTTGAGTAATAATGTCTCAAGTCCACCATCTACTTCGCGAACTACTTTCACCTGATGCTCATCCAGTACTTCTAAATGAGAAATAAATGTTCCTTGTGCAACATTTAATAAAGCAGCCAACATTTGTCCTGTTTGATTATTGTCACCATCAATAGATTGTTTCCCCAAAATAAATAACTGAACTGGTTGTGTCGCCGCTTCTTTTTCTGCAAGAACTTTCAATACTTTAGCAACATGTAAAGGAGAGAGGGGTTGTTCTGTCACGACATGTAATGCACGATCAGCTCCTAATGCTAAAGCTGTCCGGAGAGTTTCTTGACACGAAGGCTCTCCAATGGAAACCACAATTACCTCACTTGCCATACCTTTTTCTTTCAAGCGAACTGCTTCTTCCACCGCAATTTCATCAAAAGGGTTCATAGACATTTTAACTTGGTGTGTATCGACTCCCGTTTGATCTGGTTTAACTCGAATCTTCACATAGGGATCCACCACTCGTTTTATTGCAACTAAGACTTTCATGAAAATTTTACTCTCTTTTCTATTTTTCTACTGAACGACAATTTTCAGGGAGATAATGTGCTTCTAAAGAACCTCGATGACAAGCCCATGTTACTTGTCCTTCTTTATAGGTAGGAACCATTATAAAAGTACCATCGCCTGCATTCTTTGTTGTTGTTACAGTAATTACACCACTTTGACCTACTGACACATCAGCAACGTTTTCTGTAGCACTTACAAACTGATATCCCGCTTCCTCATTAGAGCCAGGGGCAACTCCGCCATTGGTCATCATCGTTTCAGAAACAGATGTTTTCGCTGCTTCCGCAAAAGTAAATGCTTCAGAAACACGAGATCGAATTAAATAATTTTGGTATGCTGGGATGGCCAATGTCGCCAAAATACCGATAATTGCTACAACTACCATTAATTCTATCAACGTAAATCCTTTCGTTGAAGCTTTATTTTTCATTATTTTCTCCTATCAAGTTGGTTTATATACTCATTTCTAATGAATGTTTGATTGTAGGGGTAGGTCTCGTGCCCGCCCGGCGACTGGCGACCACAAGAGTCGCTCTTACGAATTTCCTTCATCCTCTTCATCATCTATTATTTCTTCGTCCAAATCAATAAAGTCATCCAATTCTTCACGTAGCCTTTTACGCTCAAGTTTGCGCTCTAATTGGCGCCGTATTTTTTTACGATGCAGCACTTCCTCTTTAGACTCATGAATTTCTACATTTGCTTCATCATCTGCATCGGTTAAATTAGACTCCTGCTCTTGTTCAAAAACATCTTCGGAATCACCACCTAAAGTTGATTCTGTATCTGATTCACTCATTACTTTCTACCTCGCCCAAGCAAAACCAAACTCTTGACTAACTAATTACCTGAGGAATACCCGTCGTTTGCGCACTAATGTCCCGAACAGCTGACCAATTGACAGCTGTCGGTGGACGCTGAGCTTCTTGCTCAACAATACTTACAACACTGGACAAAGTTTCATTATATATTCCTTGTTCTTCATCCAATGGCAAGTGAGCTTCTAGGTAAAGTTGTTGTCCTTTCCAGCCAGCTTTATAGGGCTGATTCATTACCCGTACTGTTGTGCCAACAGAAACCATGTTAAACAATTTTTTAATTTGTGGATTCATCATTCGAATACAACCCGCACTAATACGTGTCCCAATAAACTCATTGAGATTAGTACCATGAATTAAAATAGATGGCCAACCTAAATAAAGAGCATATTCACCTAAAGGATTGTTTGGTCCTGGAGGGAAGTAATCTGGAATTGGTGTTCCTTGCTCGGCAGCATGATCGCGCACGTGTTGCGTTGGATACCATGCAGGATCGGCCTTTTTATTAATAATTTTCGTGACGCCTACTGGAGTCCCCCAAACACCTTCTCGACCAATACCAATAGGAAAGGTAACAACAATATTTTCTCCTGGCGGATAATAATATAACCGAAATTCTGGAAGATTAATAACAATACCGGATCTCGGACCAGGGGGCAAAACATATTCATGAGGAACAACTACTTTATCACCACTGGAAAGACGCTTATAAGGATCGATGTTCGGGTTGGCGGCCTGCATAGCATAATATCCAGTTTCTGTACGCATGCCCACATCTCCAAGTCGCTCACCCGAGCGTGCTTCTACAATTTCTACTTGGCCGATGATATCACCACCAGGTGGAGGTAAAATATAAGTTGCCGCATCGGCTACCCCTCCCAATAAAACACTTAATAGCGCAATTAATTTTAATTTACTTTTCACTTTTTTCTCTATCATTGATAATTTTAATAAAAATTTGCTAATACTCTCAGTTACATTGAGCCTATTGAGTAAATTGTGTTGAATATCGCAGAGGGCCCCCTCTAAAAGGGGCAAACCCTGCACCAAAAATCATTGCAGCATCTAATAAATCTTTATCTTCAACTACCTCTTCATTCAGGCAACATTTCGCTTCATGAATCATAGGATAGATTAATCTATCTACTATTTTCTGTCTATTAAGCATAACGTACTTTTGCCTCCGAACCTTTAACATCCAAATAGAGAGCGGCGACAAGATTCTCTTCCCTTCCGCATTATAACGGAAAATACCTCTTCTTGTCTTCTTTCCCAATTGACCTAAAACTATTTTTTTTTCAAGCAATACAAACTGCTCTCCGGATAAGTTTTTGGCAACATCAGCACAAACATCCAACCCTACAGTATCTGCCAGCTCAATAGGTCCCATCATCATACCAAAAGATTGCGCGGCTTCATCAATATATACGGGCGCAACCCCTTCACTCAGAAGCCTCATTCCCTCTACTAAATAAGGCATCAAAACCCTATTAACTAAAAAACCAGGGGAATCGCTCACATGGATTGGAAGTTTACCAATTTGGGTAATAAAGGCAAGTATTTGTGAAAATAATTCTTTACTCTTCTCACTTGAATATATTACCTCAACCAGAGGCATTTTCGTTGCAGGGTTAAAAAAATGTAATCCGATCAATCGTCCGGGATTTTGCAATACAGAAGCAATAGCTGCCACAGACAAGCTTGATGTATTAGTTGCTAATAAGGCTGTTGAATTTACTTTTTGTTCTGCTGTTTTAAAAAATTGTTGTTTGACTGCAAGATCTTCAACAATAGCTTCAATAATAATGTCAGCTTTTTCCAGTCCCTTATCCTCAAAGTCGAGAGTAAATCTATCAAGCATGGACTGCAAATGATCTTTTCCGTAAGAGTATCTCTCAAAATATTTTTTAGCTCGAATAAAGGCTTTGCCCATAACAGAAAAATGAATATCTTGAAGTGTTACTTTTAATCCATGCAAGACACATAATGCAGCAATATCAGTACCCATCGTACCTGCCCCTACAACATGCACATGTTGAATATTTATATTTTCTTTTAAAGAAAGTCCAGAATGCTTTAATTTCTCTTTTAAGAAAAAAAGGCGTAATAACTCCCGAGCTGTTCCTCCTGGAGCCATAAGAGTATTAATAACATCTATTTCTGTGTTTTTCTCTGGATTTTCTAAAATATCCAATAGCCGATATGGTGCTGGATAATGTTCAGGATTTATGTGTTTTTTAAAAAAAAGTCGTAAAATTGTTGCAATTATCTTTTTATTTTCGAGCTGACTCCAACATTTTTTTCTTCTTTTTAAAGGTTTATGCTGAATATAATAAATAGCCGCTGCATCTAGTTGCCGAACAGGCACAACAGCATCTACTAAACCCAATTTTAATGCTTCTTTAGCTTTTAAACTTTTTCCTGTTAGTAGTAACCGCGTTAATGCACGATACACTCCCATTCTCTGAATGGAACGCTTAATACCACCCCACGCAGGAATAATACCTAAACTCACTTCTGGTAAACCTACCGCACTTTTTTCTTGGTCAGTTATTATTATGTATCGACACGCTAATGCTAGTTCCAGGCCACCACCAAGACACGCCCCATTAATTAAAGCCACCGTAGGAATAGATAAGGTTGCCAATTGTTCAAAAACTGTTTGACCTAGTTTAATAAAATTATCGGCATCAGATTCGGAATATTTTGAAAAAGTTTTTATATCTGCCCCAACAATAAACCCTGTTTTTTTAAGCGAATAAAAGATAATACCTTGGTAATGTTTTTTTTCTATTTCTTCTAGAATATTCTTTAGTTCACGAAGAGTCTGCTCATCAATGGTATTGACGGACGAGTTCTGCCGTTCCATGCCCACCCATAAAATATTTTTTTCATCTGTATGAATATACCAATGCATGTCATTCAATTTTGTTGCTTTCTACTACAAAACATTTTCCTCGGTTGCTACTCGAATTGCAAGAGTGGCGATCAATCGCTTGAAATTTCATTATTTTACTCATAAAATTGTATTAAATTTAATTTACGTTAATTATTAATGAGTCATTTTATGAAAAAAATAATTTCTACCTTTCTTGTGAGTCTAGTATTAGCAGCTTGCAGCACAACTCCATCAACAGATGACACGACAATGTCATCATCAAGCAGCAGTCAAACCACGACTCAACAAACTCAAGCTACCCCTGTTGATCAACAAACATTAGCACAGCAACAAATTGAAGCCTTTGAAGCAAATCAAGTAAGAATGTACACAAAACCTGTTAGTAATTAAACAGGCTATTGTTTGCTTTTTTGAATCATTTCCAATAAAGCACGGCGTTCTTCATTAGAAAGTTCTAAATGTTCTTTTTGTTGAATGAGTGCTTTAATTTTTTGGTTGGAACATTCTTTTTGGATGTTATTTAAAGCACCAAGTAACTCTTCTTTTAAACCTGTAATAGGTATCCCATGAGAAATAGAGGCTAATTTGGATATCCATTTCGCATATTCATGTCCGCGATAATACTCCAATAAACCTCCTGTAGTTTGAATCGCTTCTTGCTTTAAAACCGTTAAAATGTCATGCAATATTTTTCCGCTTTTGGGGTCCATAGACTCCAATGAAGGAATGCTCGTAATATACTCAACCAATTCAGGATGTTGAACTAATAACGTCAAAACTAAACGGACGTGCGTTCTTTTAAATTTTTTTTCCTTCATAGGACTAGGCAGAAATTCCTTTTCAATACCTACTTGCCCTTGAATAGATGATATATTCATACGAACTTTTCGCGAGAGTTCTTCTATCATTAATTCACGATATGCACAAGGAGGCATAAGTGCAAAATAAGGTTTACTCATCTCAACCAGCTTGCTTCTATCTGCCATTATTGATAAATCGCAATGCAGAGATAGTTCATCAAAGAAAAACGATTCCAGCAACTTTGCTTGGTGTATGTGCCGATGAAAAATTTCTCTTCCTTCTTTACGAATTAATGTATCCGGATCTTCTCCTTCAGGCAAAAACATAAATTGGAATTTTGCTTTGGCATCTAAACAAGGCAATACACTTTCTAAAGCTTTCCAAGCGGCTTTACGACCTGCGCTATCTCCGTCAAAACAAAATATTAAGTGTTGTGTATAACGTAAAAGCGACTGTACATGTTCACGGGTTGTTGCGGTACCTAATGTTGCTACAACGTCAGGCACTCCATGTTGGACCAATGCAATCACATCCATGTATCCTTCTACCACTAAAATAAATTCTGGATGAGCATTTCTTTGCGCCAATTGATATAAACCATACAAAGATTTACCTTTTTTAAACAAAGTAGTTTCTGGAGAATTAATATACTTAGGTTGCTGCTCAGATTCTAAAACACGGCCTCCAAATCCAATAATACGTCCTCTTCTGTCATGAATAGGAAACATAACACGATGGCGATAGGCATCGTAGGTGCGATTAGGTGGTTTTTCAATGAGCATTCCTGTAACAATTAAGGCTTTTTCATTTTTGGGAAAAGTTTTTCCTAAATTATTCCACCCCTCTGGGGCATAACCTAATTGATATTCTTGAATAATAGATTCACTCAATCCTCTATTTTTTAAATAATTGACTACTCGTGGAAACTGATGAAGTTGGTGTTGATAGTACTTTGCTACTTCTGAAAGCAGGACGTAAAGATTTTGAGATAACTTAGAAGTTGTTGTATTTTCGTGAGGAATCTCTAATCCGACACGACTCGCTAATTCTAGAATAGCTTCACGAAATTCTAAATTTCGGTAAGCCATCATAAATCCAATCACATTTCCGCTGACTCCACAACCAAAACAATGATAAAACTGCTTCGTTTGAGAAACGCTAAAAGAAGGTGTTTTTTCTTGATGGAAAGGACAACAGGCAACAAAGCTACGTCCCGCTCTTTTTAACGGGACATAGCTATCAATAAGCTCGACAATATCAACTCGCGCAATAAGATCATCTATAAAGGCTTTGGGTATTATTCCTGTACCAGCCATGATCTATTATTCAGGTTATATATTATGCGCTCGCAGCTTCTGACTTAATACGACGACGCATTTGACGACGCATAGGACGATCACGCATTACTTTCTTCAAGTGGCGTTTAACAGCAGCGGCTTTTTTACGTTTACGTTCTGTTGTGGGCTTTTCATAAGCTTCACGACGACGAAGTTCTGTCAGAATTCCCGCTTTTTCACACGCACGTTTAAAACGACGAAGTGCATACTCCGCATTTTCCCCCTCTTTCACACGAACTGTGGGCATAGGTTATTATCCTCTATAAATTAAAACAGCCTGCTATTTTAAATGACAGTTAAACAAAAATCAATCATAGCGCACCACTTATTGAATATTTTAATGTATAATACTCATCAATATGAGATATAAACACATACCTTTTCAAACAAGGCTAAATTTTAATTGGTTATATTACAGGTTTGAACAACCTAATGAGCCTGTCATGCATGTAGCAGCAAGAGATACCATTAAAACTAAGGATGACTGTATTGAGACTATATTAAAAGATCTTTTGCGCATCCCCATTACTATTTCTAATCCAATAGAAATACTAAGTTTTTTTAAAGTCGTGGGTGTAGGCGCTGCTGCTGTTGTAGGGCTTCTTGGATTAGGAATTGGTGCATATTATACAACCCCAAAAGCGTATAACTTTTTTTTCAAAAAAGAAGAAAAGGAATTTCAAAGATTTCAGCAAAAAACTTATTCATCTCGTGGCCCCACTTAAGACCTATCTAAAATGCAAATTAACAGCTCAAAAGTTTGTGTCATTTAAAGCAATCATATAAAAAAATCTTCCAATTGCATCATTGAATGAATTTCTTTTTGATACACAGACGATTGAATGCCATGAGTTGTAATCAATGACAGAAAAGTTTGCTTTGTTGTTTTTGTCACTTTCTTATAAATCAGTACTTTATAATTAAGGTCTGAAATAATATCTTTATTCAGTTTGAATGCCTGTTGAGAATATTTAATTTCACATACATTAACAATGCCATCCATTCGATCAAAAATGAGATCAATTTGTACTCCTCGCCAAATGTCCATTTCATCTTTTCTAGGAAGGTATCGCCATGCATAAACGGAAGAATTTTCTGGAATTTTTAATGCTTTTCGAATCCAAGCAATATGTTTAAAACAAATTGCTTCATAGGCATAGCCAGACCATGCTTGCCACGCAGAAGATTGCGACATAGTCTCCCAAAAATGATCATTCCATGCATACTGCTTATTACTTTTAACCATGGGTTGAATCCAGGTTAAATAAAAGAGTGTATATTCATCAATTAGTTTATAGTAGATACCACGCTTTTTCCCCCAAGGTAAATACGATGCAATAAATCCTGCTTCCTCCAACTCTTTCAATCTTAAGGATAAACGACCACCTTTCAAATGAACTTTTTGTTCAATCAATTCGCGCGCGACTCCTTCTCTTTGCGCTGCAAGCAAATGCACAATGGCTTCATGGGATTCGTGATGAGAAAAGAGAGAAGCAAAAAGATTATCAAATTCATCAAATAACGTGCCCATTTTTTGAAAACACATTTGACTAATATTTTGCATAGCAGATAATCCTTTCTCAACAAATTTGAGATAGTACGGAATACCACCAATACACATATAAAGTTGAACAATTTGTGAGTGCTGATAATCAATGCCGCGGCTTTTCAAATAAGCGCGCGTTTCCATGAGAGTAAATGGTTTCAATAATAATCGACAGGTTATACGATTATGCAATCCACCTTTATTATTGAGAATATTTTTGATAATCCAAGAAGCCGCTGAACCACAGATAATCAGTTTAATATGAGGCATCGCACTCCAATAGCGATTCCAATAATAGTCCAACGCTTGTAAAAGTGGTAATTTCTTCATGCTCATCCATGGAAACTCATCAAAAAATAATACCACTTTTTTTTCATGGCTAAAATGTTGAATAGCTTCATGCAACATTTCCAATGCTTCCATCCAGGTGGTAGGCACATGCAATTTCGTTGCTTTAAATTGCTTATAAAAAGTTTCTTCAACCGCTTTTTTAAATTCATTCAATTGAACAGCGGCAGACGCTTTTAGAATGCCAGAAACTTGAAAAAACCAACAATCTTGTTGAGAAAAAAAATTTCTCACTAAAAATGTTTTTCCAATTCGCCTACGACCATACACCGCGACAAACTCTGCTTCAGAAGATTCAAACAGCATCTTGAGTCGTGCCTGTTCATATTCACGACCAATAATATTCATCATGTGCATAAATTTTGTAAAAAATAAGGGACGCTTTAAATATATTACTAGAGCGTCCCTTGTTTGTCAAATAAGGGACGCTCTAAATAGGATCCTAAAGCGTCCCTTAAGGTAACTACTCTCCCGTCATTGCGAGGAGGACTACGCTGGATAAGCAGTTACGATGACTCAAAATAACGACTCACGCTTTCATCAGAAATATCTGTTAATGCAGCAGGTTGCCATTGTGGACGATTATCTTTATCAATAATTAATGCACGAACACCTTCATAAAAATCTTTATCTTGAAGGAAATGATGTACCAAAATGTAATCCATATCAAAACAATCTTCCAACGATAAAAACTGTGTACGATGTAATTGTTCGAACGTCACTTTGAGACTCATAGGTGATTTCGTTTTTAAATCTTTAAGTGTTTTTTCAATCAATGGGTTATGCTTTTCAGAAGCTGCTTTTTCGAGCTTATCCATAATGGACTCAACTGAGTTTGCAGAAAAAACTTCATTTACCCAATGCAAAGGCTCTAATATGTTATCAGAGGCCGATGTATTACTTGCCTTGTGTAATAATTCTTCTACTTTGGAATGAGCTAATTGAAAATCACGTAAATCTAATTGGTGTAGTTGTTCAATAATGCGTGTCTGATCTACCCCATTAATACAATAATCCACTAAATTTAAAGCATAGGCTTCCTGTTGAGAAGCTCGCGCTCCTGTTAAGCCAAAATAAAGGCCAAAAGAGCCAGGACATTGATTTAATAAGTGGCCACCTCCAACATCGGGAAAAAAGCCAATGGTTGTTTCAGGCATAGCAAATCGAAAATTTTCACCAGCCACTCGATGTGCACCATGCAATGAAATACCAACTCCACCACCCATCGTAATACCATTTAAAAAACAGATATAAGGTTTAGAATAACGGGCAATACGACAATCCAATTGATATTCTTGTTTGAAAAAATCAAATACATGGGGGTCTTTTTTTAAACCTGCTTCATAAAGAGAACGAATATCGCCTCCTGCACAAAAAGCTTTTTCACTTGAAGATTGAATGATAACCGCTAAAATCCTGGGATCACTTTCCCAACGATTGAGAGTTTCACTCAGTGCTGTCACCATATCGAGATTTAGCGCATTTAATGCGTCTGGACGATTTAACGTAATATGCCCAAATTGTCCAAAATCACCTTTAATTTCTTCAGTTAGAATATAAGATTGCATTATTCACCTTTAAAATGAGGAGTTTTTTTCTGCAGAAAAGCATTAACACCTTCTTGTTTGTCCTGAGTTGCACAGGTCAGCGCAAAATGTACAGCTTCAAGATGAAGCGCATCCGGTAAAGGTAAGTCATATCCATGATCAATAACATCTAAAACGCTTTTAATTGCCAAGGGCCCCATGGCTAAAATAGATTTTAAAACTGCTTCAGCGCGAGCGATTAAAGGGGCATGTGGCTCATCTGCATTATCAGAAACATCCACAATTTCTGTTACTAATCCCCATTGTAATGCTTCTGTAGCTGAAATAAAGCGTCCCGTGAGACACAAATCTAATGCACGTCCTTTTCCAACCAAACGAGCCAACCGTTGTGTTCCACCATATCCTGGAATAACACCTAATTTCACTTCTGGCTGACCAAATTGCGCTTTAGTTGACGCAATGCGCATACTTGCACCCATTGCTAATTCACAGCCACCACCAAATGCAAAACCATTAATAGCTGCTATAGAGGGCTTACCTAAAGTTTCTAGCGCACGGAAAACTTTTTGTCCATGTACAGCAAATTCATAGCCAGACTGTGCATTCACTTCTGCTAATCGGTTAATATCCGCTCCTGCGCAAAAAGCTTTGCCTTCACCGGTAATTAATATAGCTCGTACATTAATATTATTTTTTGCTTCTTCAAATTGCTTCAACAAACAATCCAAAACTTCTTGATTTAAAGCATTTAATTTATCTGGACGATTTAAAGTGATTTTTAAGATGCCCTGTTCATCTAAAAACGTCTTAATTACTGTTGTCATTT
This sequence comes from Pseudomonadota bacterium, assembly GCA_021848965.1. Lineage (GTDB taxonomy): Bacteria > Pseudomonadota > Gammaproteobacteria > Legionellales > Legionellaceae > CABHON01. The sequence goes on along the minus strand of JAJZTL010000032.1, from coordinate 5,960 downwards.
CTTAATCCTCACTTGCTTTCATTCAATATCAAAATCATCATTCAACGTTTGTTTCGCAATAATTAAACGCATAATTTCATTGGTTCCTTCCAAAATTTGATGTACTCTTAAATCACGAAAATAACGTTCCACGGAATACTCTTTCAAATACCCATATCCCCCAAACAACTGCAATGCTTGATTCGCAATAGAAAATCCAACATCAGTGGCATGTTGCTTCGCCATAGCACAAAATAGCATGGCTTTAGGGGATTTTATATCCAAACTGGCCGCTGCTTGATATACCATCAGACGAGCGGTTTCGAATGCAGTCATCATTTCTGCAAACTTAAATTGCAATGCTTGAAAATCAGCTAACTTATGACGAAATTGTTCTCGTTCAAAAAGATATTTTTTAGCCATACGCAAGCAAGCTTTAGCACCACCTAGTGAACAAGCGGCAATATTTACTCGTCCTCCATTTAAGGCTTGCAAAGCCATTTTAAAGCCTTCACCTTCTTTACCCACGAGATTCGTCACAGGCACTTTACAATTTTCAAAGAATACCATCGTCGTAGGGGAACTATGCCAGCCTAATTTATCTTCTTTTTTGCCAAAACTTAAGCCTGGAGTATCTTTTTCTACTAAAACGCAACTAATTCCTCGATGAGAACTATCCCCCGTTCGTACCATACAAAAATAAACATCACTAATAGAACCACCCGAAATAAAGGCCTTAGAACCATTCAATACATAATAGTCCCCTTCTTTTACTGCTGTAGTTCGCAGCGCTGCTGCATCAGAGCCAGAAGACGGCTCAGTTAAACAATAGCTGGCTAACACGTCCATCTTTGTTAGACGAGAGCCCCATTGATTACGTAATTCTTCTGATGCATAAGTATCTAATAGTCCTGTAACCATATTATGAATCGAAAGAAAAGCAGCTGTAGGAATACACGCAGTAGACAACTCTTCAAAAACTAAAGCAGCATCTAAACGCGAAAGATTGGAACCGCCAATATCATCACGAGTATAAATTCCTGCCAATCCCAATTCTGCAGCTTTTTTTAAAGTTTCTTGTGGAAAAATACTTTCTTTATCCCATTTTTCAGCATGGGGGGCCATTTCATTATCAGCAAAATCCTTCGCCATTTGTTTTATCGCTAATTGTTCATCGGTCCACTGAAAATTCATCATGTTTTACCTCAAAAATTGTATCAAATGGCGTCAAAAGGATGTTGTAAAATTATTGTGCTCAAACGCTCCGGCCCAGTTGAAACCATATGCACGGGCACTCCCAATAACTCTTCCAAACGCTCAATATAGCGCTTCGCTTCGGTAGGCAAAGCATTAAAATCAGTTAAATCAGCTGTTGAACTGTTCCAACCTGGCATTTCCTCATAAACAGGTGTCAAGTCTTCAAAAGACTCTACATCATAAGGAGGCGTTGTTATTTCATTGCCTTGCTTATCGCGATAAGCCACACAAATCTTAATAGGATGAATGTTGTCTAGAATATCTAACTTTGTCAAACACAATCCTGTTACACTGTTCACTCGAATAGAACGGCGCGATAAAACTGCATCAAACCAACCACAACGCCTTGGACGCCCTGTAACAGCACCAAACTCTTGCCCTCGTGTCGCCAATAAATTTCCCACTTCATCATCAAGCTCTGTTGGCAAAGGTCCGCCACCCACACGAGTCGCATACACTTTACTAATGCCTAACACATAATCTAAATAGCGTGGGCCAAATCCTGTTCCATTGGCAACGCCACCAGCAGACGTATTCGAGGACGTAACATAAGGATATGTTCCGTGATCAACATCAAGAAAAAATCCCTGAGCCCCTTCAAATAAAATTCGTTGTCCCTTTTGCTGATGTTCATATAAAGCTTCCGTAATATCAATAGCCATTGGCTTTAAAACTTCAGCCCACGCAGCACACTGCGCCACCAACTCATTCAAATGAATTGGTGTTTTTTTAAAAAAATGCTCTAGCACAAAATTATGGTACGGTAATATAACTGCCAATTTATCCGCTAAACGTTTAGGATGAAATAAATCAGCGACCTTCACTGAACGGCGTGCTACTTTATCTTCATAAGCAGGCCCTATGCCTCGCCTTGTGGTGCCGATAGCTTGGCCTCCTTCTTCTCTCGCTTGATCTAAGGCTATGTGGTAAGGCATTAACAAAGGGCAAGCCACACTTACACGTAATCGCTCTTTAACAGGAACACCGCGCTTTTCCAAGGTGTTCATTTCGTTTATCAAAGCCTCAGGATTTAATACCACACCATTACCAATATAACAATGTACTTTGTCACGTAAAATTCCTGCAGGTAAAAGCGATAATACTGTTTTTTCACCATTAATCTCTAGCGTATGTCCTGCATTATTCCCCCCTTGAAAACGCACAACTACATCTGCAGCTTCAGCTAATAAATCGACAATTTTCCCTTTGCCCTCATCACCCCATTGAGTTCCTACAATTACAATGTTATTTGCCATTACTCTTTGCCTCTACACCATTAAAATACATAAAAAACTGACTATCTGGGCTTAAAATCAAAATATCTTTTTGACTTTTTAACGTATTTTGATACGCATTAAGACTTCGATAGAAAGCAAAAAATTCCGGAGATTGGCTATAAGCATCCGTATAAACTTTTGCGGCTTTTGCTTGTCCTCTTGCACGAATTCTTGCAGCATCGCTATTAGCTTTTGCTAAGATAACTGTCACTTCAGCATCTGCCGCAGCACGGGTTGCATCGGCCATTGCTTGTCCATCAGCTCGATGGCGATTAGCTATTTTTTTCATGTCTGCACGCATCCTGCGGTAAACGGATAAACTTGCATTACTCGGCAGATCAATTCCTTTCACGCGCACATCCACAACATCAATACCTAAAGATGCGGCACTTTCAGCAGCACGCTTTTTCAGAATTGCCATAACATCTTCGCGTTCTCCAGAGACTAAATCGCTAATTTTACGTTTACCAAATTCTGCTCTTAAAACAGTATTAAATTGTTGCTCTAACAATGTATCCACTTGATATGCATTACCGCCTGTAGTTTTAAAATACAAAGGTAAGTTTTTAATACGCCACTTGACATAATAGTCCACCATCACATCTTTTTTCTCCCGTGTTACCATGCGAGAAGATTGAATATCTAAAGTTTGCAAACGGGTATCAAAAATCTTCACTTGATAAATAAAAGGTATTTTAAAGTGAAGTCCAGGGCCAATTACTCTGACTTGCCCTGATTGTGAGTTAGTGGTTAATTCGCCTAAACGTAGAAGTAATGCTTCCTCACCTTCATTCACTGTAAACATACCAGAAAACAAAACGAGCAAACACAAAAGAACAATTACCCCTAGCATCATTAATTGTTTTTTATTTAACATGATTAATTTCTCCCCACCTCACGCACATCACTTCGATCATCACTCACTCCATCTTGCTCTTCTGCATTCATTTCTGAAGATGTCATAGGGGGCGAGATTGATTGAGACTCATAAGTCAACGATGAGGTTTTTTCTGAGGTTTTTTTCAACATTGCTTCTAAGGGTAAATATAACATATTCTTAGAATGCTGATCATCCACAATAATTTTACTTGTCTTGGATAAAACATTTTCCATCATATCTAAATATAGCCTTTCTTTCATTAAATCAGGCGCGCGGAGATATTCTGGTAATAAATCAGAAAATGCTGCTGTTTGACCTTGTGCCTGCAATATCATTTGCTTTTCATCTGCCAACGCAACCGTCATAATACGTCGAGCTTTACCCTCTGCAATAGGTACAACGCTTGCACTATATGCATAGGCTTGCTCTTTGAAACGCTTCTCATCTTCTTGGGCATTAATTGCATCATCAAAAGCATCCTGAACTTCTTCAGGCGCTCGAGCCGGTTGAGGAGCCACATTAGTAATAACAATACCTACTTGATAGGTACTTAAAATGCGACTTAATAAAGTTTCAACATTTCTCCCCCAAACCTCACGGCCTTCTGCAATAATTTCATTGAGTGTTGAATGTCCAACAACTTGACGTAATGCACTTGCTGTGGCTTGTTGCAAACTTTCTTGCGGATCAGCTGCATTGAATAAATAATCTTTTAAATTCCCAATACGGTACTGAATAGCGACTGAAACAGAAACAATATTCTCATCTTTCGTCAGCATTTTAGCCGAGTAAGAATAATCAGATACCTTATCAACATTCATGACAACCACATTGTCAATAAAGGGAGGAATCCAGTGAGGTCCTGGACCTACTGTTTCATTATATTTACCAAATTGTAATACAACCGCTTGCTCTGCAGGCCCTACGATAAAAATTCCTGCTAACACCCAAACTAAAGCAACCACAAATCCTATTAAACTCAGTAACATCCATGGTTTTGGATTAGAGGTAGAAGCCGTATTGCCTGGCCCAGAGGTACCTGCCCCCCCTGACTGCTTTTTATTGGAAAGTAATGTTTCCATTTTTTTCTTTAACTGCCGTAACAAAGCGTCAAGGTCTGGCGGTGCATTATTTTGCTTTCGCGGCCTATTCCAAATATCATTATCTTTTTTAGTATTTTCTTTCTTGGACGCCAGCCCCTCTTTATCGTCGCGTGGCGGCTCATCGTGCCAACCCATAGCATTCCCCTTGTAAATTAAAAAACAAACTGTAATCATATCATCGCCAGAATCAACGACGCAAGTTGCAAATCAGAAGAAAGCCACGGGTAACAAGTTCAACGAACACGATTTCTCGGCGAATTTTTTTAAAGACTTAACGACAATAGATGCTCAAGTGCTCATTTGCATTCGTAGAAAAACCTACCTTTTCATCAAGTTCTTCTTATAGCACTCGACCACTTCTTCTACCGTAATATTACGGATACGGTTATGGAGGCCATGCGAAAAAATCACATATGTTTTTTCGTTGTCTAATGGTGCCCAAGCATGAGCTTTACGTCGTACCAAAGCAATTTGCGAAATCCCTAAGGCACTCGCTAAATGTATAATAGCTGTTTCAACAGAAAACACGCAATTGGATAATTGAATAAGCGCGGGCAACTCATAAAAATGTTTTTGCGCAGAAAAAGGAATCACATGAATATCTGACAACTCCCTATCGTCGGCTAATAATAATTCAATTTCAGGCAACATATGCGGAGGAAGATTGAAAATATACGTCCAACCAGAATGTAATTTGTTTAATTCAATAATAAGATTTCGCGCCTGAGCATAAGACCAATCTCTTTTTTCATTGGTAGACAAATAATTAATAAAAATAGTCCCTGAATTCACTGAATTAGCGTGATGCTCTTGCTTCTGCTCTTTTAGCCAAGCTCGCATATGTTCTTGCCAATGAACAGGCACATCTAAATGTGGCCGAATTTCTTCTAATGTTGTGCGCAATCCTAATAAGCGACTAAAACGATTTTGATAAAACTTTGTAATATGAAAGCGTTTATTCTTTAATGCTGATTGTGTAATATAAAATTGATTGCACTCTTTAAAAGCACGGACTTTTTGAAAAAAATTACGGCGTAATTTAATAAGTGTACCCACAATGTAAGCATTTTTTGAAATTTTTCTTGCCGTGGTTGCATAATGCTCACTCCACATATCCACAGAAAAAACAATTAAATCATAATTTTTTTCTCGTGCGCGTTCAATTAATGATTCCCGTTCTTTTAGTGAGGCTGCCACAGGATATAAATCAGATAGAAAAGGCTCTTCTTTAAACCATTCCATTAATGTTTGTGAACGTCTGAGATTCCACGCTACTCCATCTGGATCACAATTATCAAACCATAAATCAATTTGCAAATTAGGATGGTTTTCATGCAATTTTTTTAAAAACATACGCTGATACACATAGTCCCCAATTGCCATATGAGTCATGTATAATAAACGCTTTGCTTGGGCAAGTTTTTCAGATGGTATAAGGCTTTTCATAATGGCTTCAAAGTCTAA
>JAJZTL010000031.1 GCA_021848965.1 Pseudomonadota bacterium | reverse complement strand
GTAGGTCTTGTGCCTACCCGCCAATATTGATAAAAACTGTGCATTTTCGGGCGGGCACAAGACCCGCCCCTACAAAAACCACCTACAAACCTTGATTTTATTGGAATTTATACGCGTTCACCCTGTCACAAGAGCCCACCCACACAACTCCAAACACTAATAGTGGCATTCCATATAAGGTTAAGCTATGAGACAACCAGAGCTTGCTAAATTACTAACATACTCCAATTTACATATACTAAAGCGATATGAACAAGATTATCCAAATAACCGCTTAAGCCCTGAAGAAGCCCTTCAGGAATTATTGAAATTCTTTTGGCTAAGTCAAAAGCTCAAACTGGAACAAAAAAATGCTCAAAATAACAGCCAAGTGATTGCTTTGAATTTTGAAGCAGCTATTCACGAAGAAATGAAAGAAATTGATGACATGTGGCATACATTTCTTCTGTTCACGAAAGACTATATGAGTTTTTGTGAACATTATTTCGGTGATTTTATCCACCACTCACCCACTACGGATGACAGCGCAATTTCTTCACCTGAGGAATATGAAAAAGATTTAGAAAATTATCTCTCATATATTTACGACAATCTGGGTGAAGCAACCGTCAGAAAATGGTTTAATGAATTTTAGGAGCTTCTTTTTTGGTCGGACAAAGGACGTTTCCAGCCTGTTATAGATCTTTGTCGACAATCAATCAATGTTAATTGTTCAGCAGGTGCGTCTTTGCGAATAGTAGCGCCAGCGCCAATAGTTGCATTTTTGCCAACACGAACCGGAGCGACTAATTGAGTATCGGAACCGATAAATGCACCATCTTCGATAATTGTTTGATGCTTATTTACCCCATCATAGTTGCATGTAATAGTTCCAGCACCAATGTTTACATCTTCGCCGATTGTTGCATCACCGAGGTAACTTAAATGGCTCGCTTTACTGTTAGAGCCTATATGCGTCTTTTTAACCTCAACAAAATTACCCACTTTAACGGATTCTTCTAATATTGTTCCAGGACGCAAACGCGCATAGGGCCCAATTTCGCAGTGTGAGGCTATCTGCACTCCCTCTAATACACTGTTAGCTTTGATAGTGACATTATCTTTAATAATACTATCTTTAATCACACAATTTGGGCCAATGAGACAATTTTTTCCAATACGATTCTTTCCTTCAAATATTGTATTAACATCAATAATTGTATCTTGCCCACAGATTAATTCACCACGAATATCAATACGCTTGGGATCCATAACTTGCACACCTTGCAATAATAAGTTTCGTGCCAAGTTTTCTTGATAGACGCGTTCCAGTGTTATTAATTGCAGTCGATCGTTTATTCCTTGTACTTCTGAGATTTGTGTGGTGCAAGCACTTGAAATTTTTCTTTCTTCTTTCGCCGCCATGCTGACAATATCCGTCAAGTAATACTCTCCTTGAGCATTATCACAATTTAAATTTTTAAGCCAACAGGTTAATGCCTCTGCTGAAGCTAAAAGAATACCCGGGAAAATTTCAGTGATCTTTTTTTGATTATCATCTGCATCTTTTTCTTCAATAATTCCGGTAATTTCTTCCATATTATCTCGTAAAACTCGTCCAAATCCTGTCGGATTAGGCATGTTTACACATAATAATCCCAATGCTTCATCGCCCGTTTTTTTTTGTAAATGTTGCAAGGTTTCTACTGAAATTAAAGGCACATCTCCGAATAAAACTAATACTTGATTGGTAGATTTCACAAAAGGTAAGGCACATTGTACCGCATGCCCTGTACCCAATGGTTTTTCTTGATATACCCAATTGAGAGGAACTGAAATAAGTTTTTCTAAATGTGCTCGTACCCTTTCACTGTGTGTTCCACAAACCACATGAATTTTCTCAGGAGCCAATTGTGCTGCTGTCTCAATGACATGAGCGAGCATTGACTTTCCGCCAATAGAGTGCAACACTTTAGGTAAACAAGATTTCATTCGTTTACCATCGCCCGCGGCCAAAATAACAACTTCAAGAGTCATATTTTTCATTTCTCAACTATTGTTCAGCCATTTCTTAAGCCAAGGCACGCAGGCTAATGAGACTAAAAAAACCACTAAACCAATCCATACATATTCTTGAAATGCATGGCGATAAATAATATTAAGAGAACCTAAATCGGTAATGCCTTCTGGAACGGAAGCAAATTGAGCTAATATGCCACTCACTTTACCACCAAAACCAATAGACATAAAAAATCCCCCCATCATCAAGCTCGAATGCTCTGCAGGCGAATATTCTGTTACCATAGAAAGCCCAATAGGCGATATTAACATTTCCCCTAAAGTAACTAAAAAATAAAAAAGCACCATCCAAATCATCGGCAACATCACAGCAGACCATGAAACGCTCCAGGCTAAGATCTGCATACCTGCTGTTAATATAAAAATACCCAAGGCAAATTTAGCAGGAACAGATAATTTCACTTTACCCGATTTCCAGAGAGTCGCTAATATAGGACCAAGAATGAGAACAAAAAGGCTATCCAAGCCTACAAAAGCTGGTGTTGGAATAATATGCCCCCATAATTCACGGTTTACTGCGCGATCTACAAATACGTTAACCGCAAAAAACATTTCAAACCATAAGCCCCAAAAAACAATGATAATAAAAAACAATACTAATAAAGCAAGCATTCGACGACGAGCAATTCTATCAGTCTTAAGAGAAAGAGAAATAACATACCCACAAAATAACAATCCAAAAACTGTTAATCCATAACTTCCAAAACCAACAGAGGTCATTGAAAAATAAATCAAGGTAACAGCCACAAAAAACCATATAATTAAGGAAGGTCTTTGCCTTAAAAAAACAGGCAAGGTTGAAATATGTGAAACAGGAGGAAAACCTTTTTCTTCAAAATAACGATAGCCAGAGCGAAATATGCTGGCTCCTAGAAGTAGCGCGATACATGAAGCACTAAAGCATGCCGTCCATCCAAAATATTCTTGAATATAACCCGTACTGAACGTTGCCAGTAAAACACCTATATTGATTCCCATATAAAATAAGGTAAATCCCGCTTCTCGACGCCGATCTTTTTCTTGATAAAACTGTCCTAAAAAACTGGAGATATTAGGCTTGAGCAAACTATTTCCGACAATAACTAAAGAAAGTCCGAGAAATAACGTATGATGTTGCAGCGCTAATAAAGCGTAGCCAACAGAAAGTAAGAGTCCACCTAATAAAATAGCAAACCGATTACCTAAAATACGATCGGCAGCCCATCCTCCTACTACAGGTCCCATATACAGTAATGCTGTAAATTGTCCCAAAAGCATATAAGCATCTGTGTCAGCAAATGACATCTTATGGATAAGATAAAAAACTAATAAGGATTGCATTGCGTATAAGCCAAAGCGCTCCCACATTTCGGTAAGAAAACAGATTTTTAATGCTTTAGGTTGGTTCATTTCTTATTCCTCATTATTCATTGACATTAATAACGCATTACCACCCGCCGCTGTTGTATTAACCGTTAAAGTACGCTCAACACACAAACGCTGCAAATAATGAGGACCACCTGCTTTAGGCCCTGTTCCAGATAAGCCTTCACCACCAAAAGGTTGTAGGCCAACCACAGCGCCAATCATGTTACGATTCACGTAGCAATTTCCCACTTTTACACGTGATTGAATAAAATCAATAGTAGAACCAATGCGACTATGAATCCCTAATGTTAAACCATATCCAGAATGATTAATGCTCTCAATTACTTCAGCAAGATTTTCACGTTCATAACGAATAACATGCAATATTGGACCGAATACTTCTCTTTTTAGAATACTCAGATCACTTATTTCAAACACACAAGGCCCTACAAAATATCCGTTTTTCAATTTTCTATTTAATTCAACCTCAGCAATTAATGTCGCGGAATTTTTCATTTTATGAATATGTGTATGCAACATTTCTTGCGCGTCTTTATCGATAACTGGCCCTATATCGGTTTCAAGCAAGCTTGGATCACCCACCACAAGCTCTTGCATGGCGCCTTTCAACATACGCATGAGCGAATCGCATACATCACTTTGCACAAATAAGACTCTCAACGCAGAACATCGCTGACCCGCGCTACCAAAAGCAGAAGTTAATACATCTTGTGTGACTTGTTCTAAAAGAGCCGTCGAATCTACAATCATCGCATTTAATCCACCTGTTTCTGCGACAAAAGGAACAATAGGGCCAGTGCGATGGGCTAATGTTTGAGCGATAGATTTAGCTGTTTCTGTCGATCCTGTAAATAAAACTCCTTGAATACGTGAATCTGCGGTCAATTTTGGACCAATAACAGCACCTTCACCAGGTAATAAATGTACTACATCCTTTGGTATACCGGCCTCATAAAGCAATGCGATAGCTCGTGCAGCAATCAAAGGCGTTTGCTCTGCAGGCTTTGCAATAACCGTGTTTCCAGCAACTAAACAAGCCGTAATTTGCCCCATAAAAATAGCCAATGGAAAATTCCAAGGACTAATACACAACATCACTCCACGTCCATGCAACGAAAGCGTGTTACGTTCTCCGGTGTATCCAGCTAATTCAATAGGATGAGCTAATTGATCTTCCGCTAAACAAGCATAATACCGACAAAAATCAACAGCTTCTCGAATTTCAGCATTCGCATCAGAAAGTGTTTTTCCTGCTTCAAATATAGCTAACGCCATGAATTCGCTTCTATTTTCTTCCAACAGATCCGCCACTTTGCGTAAACAGTCTGCACGAAATAAAGCACCTTTAAAATTCCAATTTTCGTAAGCTTTTTCAGCTTGCAAAATAGCCTGCTCTATTTGCTTATCATCACTCAAATAAGCTTTTCCAATTTCTCGATGAGTGTCTGTGGGTGATGAAATAGTCTGTAATAATAGCCCTTCTTTTATTTCAGAAGAAGAGGCTTCCCAGTGATAAGACTCCCATACACTCAGTTCTTCTTTAAGTTTTTGTAATTCAAACCAATCGGAAAAATCTATCCCTTTAGAGTTGTTGCGTTGAGGTAAAAAAATATCCTCAGGTAAAGGAATACGCAAGGGTTTATCCATCAGCATTTTGGTTTTTTCAACCGGCGACTGAGTGAGATCGTCAATAGGTTTTTCCGCATTGACAATTTGATTCACAAAAGAAGAGTTAGCGCCATTTTCAAGTAATCGTCGCACTAAATAAGGTAATAAATCTTCATGCGAACCTACGGGAGCATATATACGACAAGGAATATTACATTTATCTGCTGGGACAATTTGGTCATAAAGTTCTTTACCCATACCATGCAAGCATTGAAACTCAAAAGTGATTTGTTCACCTTTATCCTGGAGGCTTCTGACTTGCTCCAACACATAGGCTGCACTATTCGCATTATGCGTGGCAAATTGTGGATAAATAAACTTCCTATAACTTAATATTTTTCTAGCGCATGCTTGAAAAGAAACATCGGTATGGCAACGACGCGTAAAAACAGGGAATCCTTTTAAGCCTAACATTTGCGACTGCTTAATTTCAGTATCCCAATAAGCCCCCTTGATTAGTCGGACCATTAAGCGACGACCACCGCGTTTTGCTAAGCCAGCCAACCAATCTAATACATAATAAGCACGTTTTTGATAAGATTGGACAGCTAAACCTAACCCTTCCCAATTTCCTAAAGATTTATCTAAAAACACAGCTTCAATAATTTCAAGAGAAAGATCTAAGCGTTCAGCTTCTTCCGCATCAATGGTTATTGCACAATTTAATTCTTTTGCTTGTTGTGCCAATTCTAAAAGGCAAGGCACTAATTCTTTTAATACCCGCTCTCGTTTTGATAATTCATAACGTGGATGTAATGCCGACAATTTAATGGAAATGCTCGGGCCTTCATAGCCCTCTGAATTTTTTGATACTTGTCCTATAGCATGAATCGCTTGAGAATAAGCTTCTTTATAACGCAACGCATCTTCTGTTGTTCGAGCCGCCTCCCCTAACATATCATAAGAATGTCGAAATCCAATTTTCTCATTAGGTTCTGCACGTTTTAGAGCTTCTTCAATGGTTTCGCCCATGACAAACTGTTTGCCCATAATGCGCATTGCTTGCTCAACAGACTTACGAATCATCGGCTCACTACTTCGACTAAAGAAATTTTTTAAAGATTGTAAAAGTCCCACTTCTGCATCTTTGGAGTCCATTTGTAAAAAACGCCCCGTAAGCATGAGTCCCCAGGTAGCCGCATTTACAAAAAATGAGTCACTTTTACCTAAATGCATTTTCCAATTAGGTGAAGTTAATTTATCCCGAATTAAAGCATCCATTGTGTTTTTATCAGGCACACGCAAGAGAGCTTCTGCCAAACACATCAAGGCTATACCTTCTTCGCTGGATAAAGAATATTGCGAAAGAAATGCATCTACACCATGGCTTTTGATACGTTGCTTTCTGATTTCTGTAATCCATTCTTCCGCCTGCATTGCAACACGCTTTTCAGTAGCCTTATCTAATTGAGCCTCTTTTAATAATTGCTCAATACATGTTTTTTCATCCATACGATAGGCATTTATGATTGCCTGCCGCTTATCGTCTAATACAGGTAATGAAGAATAAAGCATAGCAATTCCTTGTAATTAATTTGCCTTAATAGAGAGAAAAGAATGTAGGTAAAACACCTGTTTCATGCAGAGATTCAATTATTTCCATAATAGGGAACATCAGAAAAAGCAAAGCAGCATCACGAATTGTTTGCAACAATAACTTTGGGTGTACTTCAATGATTTCTGGCAATTCTATTTTCCACTGTTCAGGAAACCAACGAGGAACTCTTTTTTTATATTCCGTATATTCATCTCCAAACTTCTTGCTTAAGAAATTTTCTTCACTTCGAACAACAGCATGATAATAAAATATAAAAAAAACTGTCAGCAACGCCAATACAGTTAAATATCCTGAAAATAAACCCATTCCTATGGTTCCAATGAAAGAAAAAACATACAAAGGATTTCTCACCATTGAAAATAGCCCTTGAGTAGAAAGTTTTTGATTTTTTCTACCACAGATAAACACAGACGCAAAAGTTCGCCCTAAACAGGCAAATATAACTAATACATAGCCCAGCCAATCAAACAACTCTTCGAAAAAGGTATTTGGCGTAATTTCCGGCTTTGCGAATAAAATTAATGCTACAATTAATACCATTAATATCCGCTTAGCTTTCATTCGATGAGTACCTAAATACCCCCCCCACTTTGAAGCATATAATTTTGCAATACTCATAATTTTAAACTCATAAAGATACTAAAGGTCGTAGAGTATACCTAAAGTTAGTGAACAAAAAAAGGTGGCTTAAGAAACCTCAAGCCACCTACGAGGACAACATGAACTTACTTTGTACTTGCTGCATTCAAATTTTATTGCTGAATAAGGACAGTTTACATCAAAACAAATTCACATTTCAACAAAAAAATTGTACTTTTCAATGATAAATCAGAATTAATTTTAATATGCGAAATAAATTTGATATTATTGAGCAAAAATCAATCAAATTATTTTATCATCAAAAAAATCTCGCGTAAATTTCAAAATTAATTTTATTTTTCACTTAATAATTATGGCTATAAACAAGTCTTTGCGTGTTGAAAGAACTGGATTTACACAACGTCTTAATGAAGCTTTAGATAAAGCAGGATTTCCTCCAAAAAATAAAGGAAGAATTCAATTATTAGCTGATATAATGGGATTGAGTCACAGAGGCGTAGGTAAATGGCTTGATGGTGAAACTGTACCCCCCGCAAAAAAGTGTCCCTTTCTAGCAGAAAAGCTACATATTAACGCTGAATGGCTTCGAACAGGAAAAGGGAACATCATTCGGGAATCAGCTCATTCAGACTCATCACCTCTCACGTTTGTTTTAAAAGAAGTCCCTCTTTATACTATAAATGACTTAAAAAATCCTTATCGCACACCCGTACAAATGATTACCTGCTATACTTTAGCATCTGATAGAGCATTTGCTCTCAAACTTGATAGCGAAGCTATGTCACCGCGGATCCTTAGTGGCAGTTTTATCATTGTTGATATAGAGAGAAAGCCTAAAGATGGGGATTTTATTCTTGCACAAATAGATAGATTTCCCGGCCCACAATTGAGACAATTACTTATTAGTAATGATGTAAAATATCTTATTGCTGACAATCCCAAGTTTGAACGCATTACTTTAAATGTAAATGATAAAATTTTAGGTACGGTGATTCAGGTAGTTTCATTCTTCTAAGAGATTGTCATTTCTTTTAAAGAACACTAAACTTATCATTTCCGTTCACTTTTGGAGATTATTATGTCTTTTTCATTACCCCCATTACCTTATGAACTCAATGCGCTTGAACCCCATATTTCACGCGAAACATTAGAATATCACTATGGTAAACATCATAAAGCTTATGTAGATAAACTAAATACACTTGTTGCGTCTGAGTCGCAATATCAAGGTAAAAGCTTAGAAGAAGTTATTCTTCATAGCAGTGGACCAATTTTTAATAATGCTGCACAAATTTGGAATCACACTTTTTATTGGCATTGCCTATCACCTCAAGGTGGCGATCAACCTACAGGTCATTTAGCCGATGCTATTAACGAAGCTTTTGGCTCATTTGAGAAGTTTAAAGAGCAATTTACCAATGCAGCTATTAATACATTTGGCTCTGGCTGGGCATGGTTAGTAAAAAATGATGCAGGACAACTAGCTATTGAATCCACAAGCAACGCTCAACTTCCTATGACGACACATAAAAAAGCACTATTAACTTGCGACGTCTGGGAACATGCTTATTACATTGATTATCGCAATAGTCGCCCTAATTATATGGACTCCTTCTGGAAATTAGTCAATTGGAAATTTGTTGAAAAAAACTTTGCTGTTTAAGAGTTTAAATAATAGAGGGCGAATATTATTCGCCCTTAAATTTCGTCTATTTTTTTAATTTATTTGCATTATTAGCAGACTCATCTGAATCAATAATTTGATAAAACTCTTCATCTCGACTGATCATTCCTAACTCACTTCGTGCTTGATCTTCTAACGCTTCCTGTCCCTGTTTAAGCTCATTGACTTGTATTTCAAGTAGGTGATTTCGTTCCATTAAAGCTTGATTTTTAGAGGCTTGAGTATCTAGTGCTTCTTTTAAATGCAAAACTGAGGCAATACCTCCACTAGAGAGCCACAAATCACATTGTAGACCTGCCAGTAAAATGAGTAACAGAATAATCCATGTCTTCATTCACGCAAGAACCTTTCAAAAGACGTACGCCCAGCGTAGGAAATACGAGTATGCGAAAGAGCTGCCGCTTGCTCAATACGAAGTAACTGATTGTATTTTGCAGTACGATCCGTTCGGCACGGCGCGCCTGTTTTTATCTGTCCGCAACCACAAGCTACTGCTAAATCAGCAATAGTTGTGTCTTCAGTTTCTCCGGAACGATGAGAAACTACTACAGCATAATCATTCTTCAAAGCTAAGTTAATGGCTTCTTGTGTTTGCGTAAGCGTACCAATTTGATTGAGCTTCACTAAAATAGCATTAGCAGCATGCTTTTGAATACCCTCTTCAAGCAAAGCAGGATTTGTAACAAATAGATCATCACCAACTAGTTGAATAACTTGTCCTAAACGTTCTGTCAGTGCAATCCATCCAGCCCAGTCACTTTCTGCCATTGCGTCTTCAATAGTAACAATAGGATATTGAGAAACCCAGCTTGCCAGATAATCCACCCACTCATGAGCAGAAAAACGTTTGTTTTCTGAGTCTAGACAGTAAAAGCCATCTTGATACAACTCAGAACTAGCTATATCTAAACCTAAAGCAATATCTTTGCCAACACGTAAATTGGCTTTTTCTATAGCATGCAAAATAATATCTATGGCTTCGCTGTTAGAGCGCAAATTAGGCGCAAACCCACCTTCATCTCCTACTGCTGTCGATAGGCCTTTTGATTTTAATAAACCTTTTAAGGTATGAAAAACTTCTGTCCCCATCTGCAAGGCTTCAGCAAATGAGTGCCCTCCTACAGGTAAAATCATAAATTCTTGAATATCGACATTGTTATCTGCGTGAGCACCACCATTTAAGATATTCATCATTGGTACCGGCATAGATAAAGGTTTATGAAAACCCTTAGCAAGATGTGCGTATAGAGGAATACCTTGATGTGCAGCAGCTGCTTTTGCAAATGCCAAAGAAACCGCCAATAAGGCATTTGCCCCCAAACGAGATTTGTTTGGCGTTCCATCTAACTCTATGAGTAAATAATCCAAAGCTTCTTGACTTTTAAGAGGGTTATTTACTAAAGCCGGAGCAATGATTGTTTGAACATGATCGACAGCATTTAATACGCCTTTACCGAAATACCGTTTGGAATTTCCATCGCGTAACTCAGCAGCTTCGTATGTTCCTGTTGAAGCTCCTGAGGGAACACAAGCTCTTCCAATAGCGCCAGAATGCAACTCAATCTCAACTTCAATCGTTGGATTTCCTCGAGAGTCCAAAATTTCTAACGCTTTTAACGATCGACACATATATTCTGACATAAATATTTACCCTTATACTTCCATCAAATCGGCTTCTTTAACAGCTAATACTTTATCAATTTCTTCAATGTATTGATCCGTCAGTTTTTGAACTAATTCTTGACCTCGACGTTCATCGTCTTCAGAAATTTCTTTTGCTTTTAAGTATTCTTTCAGATCATTATTCGCATCGCGACGTGCATTACGAACAGCTACTTTTGCCTGCTCTGCCTCACCTCGCACAACTTTAATTAAATCTTTTCGACGGGCTTCATTCAGCGGTGGCATAGGAATACGAATTGCGGTACCAGCTGTCGCTGGATTAAGTCCCAAATCAGAATTGATGATAGCCTTTTCAATAGCAGCTACCATGTTCTTTTCCCATGGCGTCACTAGCAATGTTCTTGGATCGGAAACAGAAATGCTCGCCACCTGACTCAACGCTGTTTCGTTCCCATAATAATCAACCTTGATGTGATCTAATAAGCTTGGATGAGCTCTACCAGTACGAATTTTTGTAAATTCGTGATGTAATGCTTCGACGCTTTTTTTCATGCGCGTTTGTGCTTCTTGCTTTATCTCACTTATCATGACGATTTTTCTCCTGTTTTGTTGCCGCTAATTGTTGTACCAATTGTTTCACCACGAACAATGGCTTTTAACGCATGCGGACGATTCATATCAAATACTTGAAGAGGCATATTATGGTCTTTGCATAAACAAATTGCCGTAAGATCCATCACTTCTAAGTCCTTTAATAATACTTCATCGTAAGTTAAATGTTCGTATTTTTTTGCTTGTGGATCTTTCATCGGGTCGGCAGAATATACGCCATCAACTTTTGTTGCTTTCAACACAACATCGGCATCAACCTCGATAGCACGAAGGCACGCGGCTGAGTCAGTTGTAAAAAAGGGATTTCCTGTTCCTGCAGCAAAAATAACCACATGCTTTGTTCTTAGATGAGTAATTGCTTTGCGTCGATTATAAGGGTCAACCACCCCCATCATAGGAATTGCAGACATAATTCTTGCAGGCATATCAATGCGTTCTAATGCATCACGCATCGCCAAAGCATTCATGACTGTCGCTAACATTCCCATGTGATCGCCAGTAACACGCCCTAAACCAACTTCAGAAAGCGTTTTGCCTCGGAAAAGATTTCCTCCACCAATCACGACCCCCACTTCAACTCCCATAAGAATGAGACCTGCAATGTCTGTCGCTAATCGATCGAGGATATCAGGATCAATACCAAATTGATGACTCCCCATCAATGCTTCCCCGCTCAGCTTAAGCAGTATTCTTTTATACATTAAACTTCCAGAGGAAACATGATGGTGTGAATGCATTAGGAACCTCGTACTTGAGCCATAACTTCTTCAGCAAAATTTACAGTTTCTTTTTCAATGCCTTCACCTAAGACAAAGCATGCAAATTCTAAGACTTCGGCAGATTTTTCTTTCAATACTACAGACACTTTTTGGTTAGGATCTTTCACAAAAGGTTGTCCCAACAAGCTGACTTCATCGACAAACTTAGCAACACGACCTTCAATCATTTTTTCAATAATTTCTGCAGGTTTTCCTGTTTCTTTCGCTTGGACAGAATAAATTTCTCTTTCTTTTTCAACAAGTTCTGCTGAAACTTGATTAGGGTTCACGACTAATGGACGATTTGCTGCAATATGCATAGCAATATCTTTAGCCAACGCAGCATCGCCACCTTTCATTTTTACTAAAACACCAATACGGGTTCCATGTAAATAATGACCAATTAACTCTCCATGACCACATTGCACCATTAATAAACGACGTAATTGAATGTTTTCACCTAATTTACTGATTAAAGACTTTCTTGCATCATCAATAAGAGTACCATCCGCTAAGTGTGCTGCGCTCAATGCTGTAACATCTTTTAAATCTTTTTCTAAAGCAACTGTAGAAATTTCTGTAGCAAAATGTACAAAGTTAGTATCACGTGCTACAAAATCTGTTTCGCTATTAATTTCCAACATCACTGCATGAGAAAGCGCTTCATTTGCTTTAATAACAATAGCGCCTTCAGCTGCTGTACGACCTGATTTCTTATCCGCTTTGGCAATACCTTCTTCACGCATTTTTTTGATAGCATCTTCAATGTTGCCTGTTGCTACTAATGCTTTTTTGCATTCCATCATACCAGCTCCAGTACGTTCGCGGAGCTCTTTAACCATGCTGGCTGTTATATTTACTGACATTATTTTTTCTCTCTTAATAAATATTTTTACTCTTCGCTATCTGAATCCATTGCTATGGATGTTCCAGCAACAACGATATCTTCTTCTAGAACTTCAACAAAATCGTCTTTAGCTTTTTCTTCTACGTGACTGTTTTTTCTTGCTTCGTTGATAACACCAGCAATAGCCGATAAATAAAGCTCAATTGAACGACGTGAATCATCATTACCTGGAATAATATAATCCACATGTTCTGGATTGTTATTTGTATCAACAATACCAATAACTGGAATCTTCAAACGATTAGCTTCTTGAATGGCAATTTTTTCAACACCAACATCAATGACAAAAAGAGCATCAGGTAAGCTTCCCATATCTTTCACACCACCAAGATTGCGATCTAATTTTTCTAAGCTGCGCGCCAATCCCAAGCCTTCTTTCTTAATCATTTGTTCAAACATGCCTTCATCTCGCATTCTTTCCAGTTCTTTTAGCCGTTTAACAGACTGACGAATGGTCTTATAATTTGTCAACATACCACCTGGCCAACGAGAATCAACATAAGGCATGCCACATTGAGTTGCATGAGTTTTGATCAAGTCTTGCGCAGCACGTTTTGTTCCCACAAACAAAATTTTGCATCGATTAGCCGCTAACTGACTAATATAATTTAATGCATCCATAAACATAGGAAGCGTTTTTTCAAGATTAATGATGTGAATATCATTTTTGTCGCCATAGATATAAGGCGCCATTTTAGGATTCCAAAATCGGGTGCGATGCCCAAAATGAACACCTGCTTCAAGCATATCACGCATACGTGAATTACTATTCATAAAATTTGACATAATTTTCTCCGGGTTATTCTTCCACTTGCCCCATAAAGCACCCTAATATTTTGAATAAAAGAGACCCACTTTATGTGTCGACCAAGTGTGAGTTGTTAAAAAGACGCGAATTATACATTATCTTACAAAATAACTGAAGTCCTAAAAATGTAGGAACATGGAAACGCGTTGTTACTGCAGCAGGGCAAACACCCGCTGCCGTTAACAATATGAATGGCGCAGCGACGATCAGTGCATTAGGAACTCCAAACCAGTAAAATGAATGAAACATCCCTAGAGCTTTATAATACCTCTAGGGATGAGCTGCACACTCATGGGACTTTATGGCGGCATAAAATCTCAAATTGAATTGAGAGACACAGGTGGCTATAAATTCTTTTTCCTTTGCAACATTAACCGTGACAACAATAACATCGGCACCCAGAGCACCACATCCTTTTGCCGCAAGGCACGCCGGGTGTTGTTGTAACTGCATCAAGATCTTCTTTGTAGATTCTGTCGTTAAGCTCAACTCATCTAATACTTTTGCGTAACTTTTGATTGTGTTTATCCAGCCACACTTATCACTCTGTTTTATCGCTTTTAATCCCTCTGCAACTAAATGAGAAAGAACTGCAAACTCAGGGAGTTGGTATAACGCCTTTAAATGTTGGTGTGTTGCTAACTTATTGGGTGTCTTAAAGAGTAAGACACTTATGTCTTCAAATGACCATATAAATGACTTTAAAGGTATTTTAGATGATTGAAAATGCACAACCCCCTCTTTTTGTGTTTGTGCAATTAAATCAGCACCACTCGGAGGAATGCCCTCATTATGATAGGCATATTTTAAATAACTTTGGTATAAATCTTCTTGAGAAAATGTTTTATCTATTAGCTGATGATGCAATTTAAAACAAGCCAAAAATTCAGCTGTTGAGCCACCAAAACCTCCATCAGTATAAGGAGAAAACCAGCTCAAGTCTAATGATTGAAATGTTTCTGAATGCTCCTTAATAAATAATCCGGCCGGACTGTCAAAATGAAATGGATGCTGTCCGTCACCTTCTCGTACTGCTAATTCAAAGTAAGGCTTTGTGCAGGCAATAATTGCAGAGCCTCCTTGCAATACCGCATATTCGCCTAACAAGAATGTTTTTCCGGGAATATAAATTCTCAAGGTAACACAGTATGTTTTTGACGCAATTCCTGCAAAAAACTAATCGCGTGTGTTAACGTCACTCGTTTATGAAACCGTAACCATTGTTCTAGCTTTGCTTTAAGCCATGGCATTTCATCTTCATTTGCTCCTGCGCTTAAAGTCAAATTATCAATATGAAGCTTCATATGACCTTGTACAATTCCTACTGTGGTAAGAGCGCGCAAAGCACCTAAGTTTTGCACCAGTCCTACCGCAGCAGCAACACGAGAAAGTTCGTGTGCACTTTGAATATTCATCATTTTCAAGCACATTTTTGCTGTAGGATGTAATCGAGTGACCCCACCGACTGTTCCAACAACGATAGGAGCTTCAAATGTGCCTACTAATTCTTTATTTTGATAACGCCATCGTGTGACAGAGCGATATTGTCCATCACGTGCTGCATAGGCATGAATACCCGCCTCAACGGCTCGCCAATCATTTCCTGTTGCTATAATCACAGGATCAATACCATTCAATACGCCCTTATTATGCGTTGCTGCTCGATAAGGATCTTGTTCAGCAAAATATGAGGCTTCTTCAATACCACAAGCGAGTTCTTCATCAATCCCTTTTAAAAGTACCTGCGCACGTGTAATTTGACTGTCATTTAAATTAGACAAAATACACATTGTCACTTTTTCGTGTGTTAAGTCTTCAATGGAAGGTTTTAGATATTCTAATATTTGGTTGAGAATATTTGCGCCCATTGCATCACAACAATTGGTAAATACATGGATTATCGCCATGGATGCACCATCATGCCTAGGCACCTCGCGCAAAGTCATTTTCTGCACTCCGCCACCCCGCCGGACTAGTCCAAAAGCAACTTGCTCATTCACATCTGCAATTAATGCCTGCTCATGTTCTGCCAATACTTTTTTTAAGTTTTCCCAATTATGCACATGAGCTATTTGAATTTGACCAATAATGGCTTTTCCTAAAACTTCTGTTGAAATGTGACCATGCTGCCTTATCCATTTAGCTGATTTACTGACAGCGGCAATAATGGATGTCTCTTCTACTGCCATAGGAATAGTATAATCTTTCTCATCGATACGAAAATGTGTTGCCACTCCTAATGGCAATTGAAAATAACCAATCACATTTTCAATCCACTTTTCCGCTAAATCAAGTTGCTGTATTCCACCTTGAGCCAAATATTCAACATCCTCGTCAGAAAGAGCACCCATCTCTCGCAATCGACTAAACCGTTCTTGTCGACTTAACTTTGAGAATCCATGAAAAAGAGAGGTAGTTTCTTGATAATGCGACACAAAAATTCCCCTAAGGATAAAAAATATAGTATATATACCGTGTTTTAAGCATTTTTGTCAATTTTAGAATATTTTTTATAAAAATAAATAAGTAACCCGATAATAAAAAGATCGGCGAAACCCATCATCAGTTTTGTTTGAAAGAATGAAGCAATAAAAAATTCGTAAAAACGGCTTGCCATTAACATTCCTATACTAAAAGTCAGATTTGATAAAGCAAAGGCGCGGAAAATACCATAAATTCGCAAACGCTCACCCACGAGAGAAAGGCTTAATGTCCAGAGACTTACTGCCAAAGCTCCCTCTAATCCCGCAGGTATATAATATATTACAGAACTTGATAGTTGCATCAAGAAAAAAGATGCACTAAGTATTTTTACAGGAACCATCAACGCTCCCACCCAAACAATCGTCAAAAAAATTCCTTTTTTATCCGCAATTCTTCCTACAATCATTGGTCCAAAAATACTTCCTGCATAAATACAGCTTTGATAATATTGAGCAGGCAATGTTGGTAACGCTTCTTTTGCAAGGATATAAGTATATGAAAAAATACCAGTATTAAGACCTGAAAACAAAGCCAAAATAAAAATATAAGGGTATTCTGTAAATAAACTTTTGATACTTTTAGGCTTTTGTTTAATCTCTAGCGAATCACCATCCAGCTTCTGCGTCAGTTTAGCAAACAAGGCCGCCAAAATAAGCGTATAAATAATTCCAGCATGATGGTTATAATGAAAAAGACGGTAAATTAAATGGTTTTCCGTCATAATACTTGAAATATCAATAAATCCCGTTAGTCCCTCTGTTATTCCTTCAATCGTTGCTCGCCATGCTGGCGGAACAAAAAGTTGCCGCCAAGGTTCTGTTAAATCAAGAACAACACTACTAAATCCGGGTATAAAGGGATAGCTTTTCACTGTTGTTGGTATTGCTACTGCAATAATTAAACAAGCCATACTGATCAACATTAACCAACGTTGTCGCTCTAAATTTTGTAAACTTTTTAGCATACATAAAATAAAAACAAGCAGCGAAAGGCGTTGCGCTCTGATATTAGCGCTAGGAATAAAAATTGCACTTAGGTGCTCATCATACACATATACTTGAAAAATATTAGCAACATACATATATGCCAAATAAGCTGACAAAAAAATGACGCAAGTCAGCACAACAAATATCATGTTTCTTCTGGAGGTATATTCTTGAATCATAATTTAAGTTATTTTAACGGCTACTTGAAATGCAAAAAGTACATTTAACACTCTTATACAGTAATTGTCTATATTAAATTTCTGTTTTATACTGCAGGAAACTTCATATATTTCAAACAGGAACATTTTTATGCCCTTATCTCCATTAACTGCCGTATCACCTATTGACGGACGGTATCACGAAAAAACAAGTGCATTAAATGCATTTTTTAGTGAATTTGCTTTAATTTACCATCGAATTATTGTCGAAATTCGCTGGCTCGAATCCTTAGCCGAACATCCTAAACTCCCTGAAATTCCTCGACTTTCGCCCAAAGCAAAGCAAATACTGGATGATATTTTAAAAAACTTTTGTGAAGCCGATGCTTTATTAATAAAAAAAATTGAAGCACGTACTAATCATGATGTCAAAGCGGTAGAATACTTTCTAAAACAGACTTTTCAAACACATCCAGAATTAAATGCAGTCAGTGAATTTATTCATTTCGCTTGTACATCAGAGGACATCAATAATCTCGCTTATGGTTTAATGTTACAATCCGCGCGTACACAAATTATTGCTCCACTCATCAATGACATTATTTCTACAATAACAGAACAGGCAACGAAATATGCCGATCTAGCGATGCTTTCTCGTACCCATGGGCAACCTGCCTCAACAACCACTTTGGGTAAAGAATTAAGCAACTTTGCTTTTCGTCTCAAACGCCAAGTATCCACATTGATAGACGTTCCCATTCGCGGAAAAATAAATGGCGCGGTGGGCAATTTTAATGCTCACTGCAGTGCCTACCCTGAAGTAGATTGGCTCGCACACAGTGAAGCATTCGTTAAGAGTTTAGGACTTGCCTGGAACCCTTATACCACCCAAATTGAACCGCATGATTATATTGCCGAGCTTGGTCACAACATGATTCGGCTCAATACCATTTTTATCAATTACTGTCGTGATACTTGGAGTTATATTTCACTCAACTACTTCAAGCAAAAAGTAGTTTCAGACGAAGTGGGTTCGTCTACTATGCCCCATAAAGTGAATCCAATTGATTTTGAAAATGCAGAAGGTAACTTAGGTATGGCTAATGCGTTATTTTCTTATTTTGCACAGCAGTTAACTGTCACTCGACTCCAACGCGATTTAACAGACTCCACCTTGATGCGTAATCTCGGTTCTGCATTTGCTTATAGTGTGATTGCTTATCAATCTATAAAAAAAGGTGCTAAAAGATTAGAAGCCAACCCCACCATAATTGCACAAGATTTGAATGAAAATTGGGAAATTATTGCTGAAGCGATTCAAACGGTTATGCGTCGATATCACGATGATAAGCCTTATGAAAAATTAAAGCATCTAACACGGGGGAAAAAAGTAGATAAACTCGTTCTGCAGCAATTTATTGAGGAATTAGATATTCCAGAAGAAGCCAAAAAGCAGCTCCTAAAAATTACACCACAAAATTATATTGGCCTTTCTGGATACTTAGCTCATAACATTGAGACCCTATAAATAAAATATGTAAGTAATAACCATGAATACACAAAAATCTTTTAATACGCCCTCCTCTCATCACACACAGCGTGGAAGACGCTTATTTTTTGACGTGCTTGTGATAGGTAGTGGCTTAGCTGGATTAAGTTTTATTCTCCATTTACTGAAAAAAAATCCTTTTCTTAAAATTGGATTAATCTCAAAAACAAAACTAGGTGAAGGTAGCAGCAGCTATGCTCAAGGTGGCATTGCGGCATCTCCCAAGAATCTTGACGCTTTTGAGTATCATATTGCTGATACACAACGCGCAGGAGATGGGCTATGTCAGACAGAGGCTGTTCGAAAATTTGTCGCTCAGAGCCCCGCGGTTATTGATACTTTAATTGAGCATGGTGTTCTTTTTGACAAGACTGAAGATCAACAGCAATACGCGTTGGCTCAAGAAGGCGGACATTCACGTCGTCGTATTTATCATTGTGGTGATGAGACGGGTAGACACTGTATGGAGCAAATGTTACTTGCCTTAAAAGCGCATTCACAGGTAACCATTTTTGAAAACCATATTGCTATTAATTTAATCACGCAGCAACCTAATCACATTCCACAATCAATTTCTGAAGTCATTGGTGCATTTGTACTCGATAACGAGAACGGATTAATTCATACTTTTATCGCAAAAACCACTGTGCTTGCCACAGGCGGTGCGGGAAAAACTTATCGTTACACATCGAATCCTGAAGTCGCCACCGGTGACGGTGTCGCTATGGCGTATCGCGCGGGTGCTCGTGTAGGCAATATGGAGTTTTATCAATTTCATCCTACACTGCTTTATCATCCAGAAATAAATAACTTTCTTATTTCTGAAGCAGTTCGTGGAGAAGGAGCCTATCTGCGGTCCGTTGACCATGGCGAACGCTTCATGATGTACTATGCAAAAGAATCCATGGAGCTAGCTACTCGCGATATTGTTGCTCGGGCTATTTTTAATGAAATTGAACACAGCACGCACAATTATGTGTATCTGGACATGACACATATTAATGAAGCTTTTCTTGCTAAGCGTTTTCCTAATATATATCAAACTTTGAAAAAAGCGGGGTTAAATCCTTCCATTGATTATATTCCGGTTGTCCCTGCAGCACACTATCAATGTGGTGGAGTATTAACGGATACGAGCGGAAAAACTGATCTCACTCGTTTATATGCCATTGGAGAAACCGCTTTCACAGGGCTACACGGAGCCAATCGACTTGCGAGCAATTCATTGCTTGAAGCATTTGCTATGGGCGTTAATGCAGCAGAATCTTGTGAAAGCCTTTTAACTCAAGAAGTCACTTTATTACCTGATTTTGAAGATTGGCAGTCTGAAAGTGTTATCAATATACGACGGGCAAGCCAAATTAATGCACATTGGCGCGGACTTCGTGGTGAAATGACCTCCTATGCAGGAATTGTTCGCACCGAGGCTGGGTTACAAGATGTATTACAGTTAATTCTCACACGCAAAAAAATTGTAGAAGAATACTATTGGAAACATCGCATTACTCGCGATCTTGTTGAACTGCGCAATATCATTTTGAATGCCGAGCTTATTGTTCGCTCCGCTTTACTCAGAAAAGAAAGTCGCGGTGGGCATTATCGAGAAGATTATCCTCAAAAAAATCCTAACTCTCATGAAAGCATCATTCTCAGTGGAACCTAAAAAAGCACCACGCTCAAAACAAATACTTTACAACATTAGTTTTATGTTATTTATTGACGCCATTGGTGTTGGTATTGTTTTTCCTATTTTGCCACAATTAATTCTTAATGAGCATATAGGTTTGATTCAAGGATATTCTCCTTATAGAGCATCTTTGTATAGTTTAACTCTCGCAATTTACCCTATTATGAATTTTTTTGGCATGTCATTTTTTGGGGTAATGTCAGATAAATATGGGCGAGTTCCCTTACTTTTTATAGGATTAATTACTCTCGTCATCAGTTATTTTTTTACAACATTTTCAATCATAAACCACAGTTTTTCTTTATTTTTATTTTGCCGCGCCGCCGGTGGTTTTCTGGGAGGAATATACAGCGTAGGTAATGCTATTGCGAGTGATGTCAGCGGCACTGATGAAAAAGAACGCTTAGATAATTTTAGGCTACCTTCGCTTGCAGATAAACTGGGTATGACTATTGGCCCCGCTCTTTCTATTTTTGTTACGGCCAATAGCTATTTTCAAAATGAATATATTATCCCTTATGTGGCTGTGTCTTTTCTTGGATGTTTAAATATTTTTATTCTTTTTTATAATTTTAAACATTTTAAGACTCCTCAGATCATGCATTTATCACAACAGAAAAAATTGCAATTTTCCTGGTCATCTTTATTTAATGCTACTTTTCTGATGTTAAAAAGAAAAAAAGAACGTTTATTAATCCTGTCATTTCTTGCTTATCAATGTGGTGCTGGTTTATTTATTCAAGGTATATCTTTTTATCTCACAATCGAATATAACTATACCCCATCTCAAATTGGTCTTTTTTCTGCTGTAATGGGCCTCTTTATTGTATGCAGTAATTATGGGCTCACTCGTATTTTTGAGAAATATTTTTCTTGTGCTCGTCAATTAAAAATTATGTTACCTTTGATTACAGCACTATTTTTTATTAGTTTTTTTGACAAAAATTATTCGCTTGATTTATTTCAGAATTTTCTAGTCAAAGTTTGGATTATGTCAAGTACATTTTATCTCTCATTACCTTTAGCAAGACTCGCTTTTACTACGCTATTTTCATCTTCGGTTAATGATAATGAGCAAGGTTTAATTATGGGTGTTGCAGGTCAAATTACAGCACTCAGTTATTTTTTTTCTGCGGCATTTGTCGGACATGCCGTTGTCTATCATCTTATCATAATGATATCAGGCCTGGCATTTTCTATCAGTTATGGCTTTCTCTATCGTTATTTAATGGTATCTCCAAATCTAGAGAATTAACTTCTCATTTTTCACTAAAAACTCACCAAAAATCCAAATTTAATCTTTATTTAATACTTTTAAGGTAAAATTTGATACAAATTCAATATGATTAAATCTGAGGAAAAAAGTATGTCTTTTAGAATTGATTTAGCCTTTAAGGAAAAAGAAAGTGTTAGTATTTTTTTAGTTGTCGTTGAAGATCAAATTAATATAAATTTTTAACCTTCTTCCCAAGAAAACTCCGAAAATGCATTCAAGCTCAGAGCAACTTTAAAATTTATCGTCAAAACAATTTGCGAGTAAAATTGGTATCAAGTAAAAATCTCATTCTAATGGCTGAAATTGACGCGATGTTCGATTTTTTAGCGATATGCGAAGAGTTTTTTAATGGCGCAACTCCAACCCTCCCCTCCAGGGTGAACGCGTATAAATTCCAATAAAATCAAGGTTTGTAGGGGTTTTTGTAGGGGCGGGTCTTGTGCCCGCCCGAAAATGCACAGTTTTTATCAATATTGGCGGGTAGGCACAAGACCTACCCCTACGTTTAGCGATTTCATTGGCAATTTGAACAAAAATTTTAATG
>JAJZTL010000126.1 GCA_021848965.1 Pseudomonadota bacterium | reverse complement strand
TTAAAAAAGACAATCTAATCAACTAATAATAGGTGACTAATAGAACTTTTGACTAACCAGCAGAAAGGGAAAATTTAGGGGGTAATTTTGCTTCTGAAAAAACGCAATTTTAATTGTCGCTACACAGTACTCATCTTGTTCCAGAAGATGCTGAACTGTAGCTGCTAATTGTATAAGATCTTTGATCGTAAGTTCATGGCTGATCTTTTGTGTAAGAGGCACAGTATTTATTTGAATATTATCTTCTAATTGGAATTCTTTAATTAAAGAAGATAGTGAGCAATTCGGGCCCTTATAAAACTCGGAAGAAGGGTGCTCACTGGAACAATTAATAGTTCCACCCAGTTCGATTATCCCAATAAATTTTGAATTGCTACTCAATTAATAAGATCCCGCATCCTAACAGTGAAAACAGATATTAAATGATTAGCAAGTAAATTTACAACACTTTGATTATAAGGTCTTCATTGTTGTCTTTTATACCTTACGCTAGATATACCTATGTTAAATTAATCATTGAGTAAATATTTTAATATATTTCCAGTAAACGATCATAAAAAACATCCAGGAATTTAAAGTAATAATTCAATGGATTACACCTTATTGATAGATTTATATGTTTGAGCATACATGAATTTGAGATAGATAACGTGCCTTAACTTGCACAAAATAAGTATAATAAGTGATTAATAAATAAAGAAATATATGATTTTACTGGATAGTTTAAGTTAAAAAAACATAATGTTTGTGCTAAATAAGATTTTTCATTCTTTGGCTGAACTACAATCAGGTTGATAGGTGTGCTCTAGGGAATTCCATGGCTAAAATCGAAAAAATAACGGGTGAGTTGGCCAAATCATTGTGTCGAACAATTACACAGGATCTACCCGAATACTTTGGCTTACCAGAAGCTAATGTGCACTATGAAAGCGGTGTGAAAACACGAACGAATTTCGCGGCAAAGAATGGAGATGGCTATATCGGTCTCATTTCTATTGATTTTCCTTATCCTAATAACGCCAATGTTTACTGGATGGCTGTAAGACCTAATTTTCATCGTCAAAGTGTAGGGAGGCAATTAATCGAAACGGCTTGTCATTTTGCAAAAGTGCAAGGAGCTAAAACTATCACCGTTGAAACACTCAGTCCCTCTGAATCAGATGAAAACTACCTTAAAACCTACCAATTTTATCAATCAGTTGGATTTAATGCTCTATTTGATTTAAAACCCGCTGGATATGAATGGAATATGGTGTATATGGTGAAACAGCTTGAACCTTTGGCAGCAAGCTAATAGTTATGATTTTGGGATCATAGCATAGGAGCTTTATGAAACTATATATACTTATAAGGTTTAAAAAAACCACCGTTAAATTGAACGATTTTTAAAAAAGTATTTATAGATTTTTTATCGGATTTCATCGTCTATTAAACTGTTTCATTTAAATAATGTTTAAGTTACTATGATTAAAACGTTTAAGTGAACTTTAATCATGCTAATTGGATATGCACGTGTTTCTACTCGCTCTCAGAATTTAGATTTACAGATAGATGCTTTAAAAAAAGAAGGATGCGAAAAAATATATCAGGATCAAATCAGCGGCTCTCTATTCAATCGTCCTGCATTAGATCAGCTTTTATTAGACTTAAGAAAAGGCGATGTTTTAGTAATTTGGAAATTAGATAGGCTAGGGCGATCCTTTAAGGACTTAATCAACTTAGTTAATTCCTTTATTGAAAAAGGCATTGGCTTAAGAAGTCTAAATGATCATATAGATACAACAACCGCACATGGCCGACTCATTTTTAATATCTTTGGTTCACTTGCTGAGTTTGAAAGAGAGCTTATTAAAGAACGAACGATTGCAGGATTGGATGCCGCTCGAGCTAGAGGTAAAAAAGGGGGCAGACCTTCCGGCCTTTCTAAAGAAGCACAGGCTAAAGCTCATTCAGCAGAACTCATATACAAAGAAGGAAAATTAAGTGTCTCTGAGATTTGTTCTCAATTGAGTATTAGTCGGGCTACTTTTTATAAATATTTAAAATTTAGGCAAGTTCCTATATCCGCTGAAAACTATAGAATTAAACCCAAACATACGGTTCTCATAAGAGCTGGTTCAACTGAAGAAGTTTTGGATGTTTAATTTAAATATAGAAAATTAATTTAACCAAAAATTGTGAATTAGGAGTAGGGATGAGTGACCTTAAAATTAGATTTGCAACTGAAAATGATGCCCATTTAATTCTTCAGTTTATTAAAGAACTCGCAGAGTATGAGCAGTTACTAAGTGAAGTTATTGCTACGGAAGAAAATTTGAAAGAGACATTATTTGGTACGAAACCACACGCAGAAGTTATTCTTGGCTACATTGAAGAAAAACCCGTGGGCTTTGCTTTATTCTTTCATAATTATTCCACTTTTTTAGCTAAACCAGGACTCTATTTAGAGGACTTGTATGTTAGTCCTGACGCAAGAGGACAAGGAGTTGGAAAAATGATGTTGGCCTATCTAGCTAAACTAGCTATAGAGCGAGGTTACGGGCGATTTGAGTGGTGGGTTTTGGATTGGAATGAGCCTGCAATCAAATTTTATAGGCAATTAGGCGCTAAACCTATGGATGAATGGACAGTTCAAAGAGTAAGTGGCCAGGCATTATATGATTTAGCAAACCTGTATGAGTAAAATATAAACTCTTAAATGAAATTATTATGGATGAGTCTATGAATTATGAAACAGTTGCTATGCTTGCTGTAACTAAGTAATAACGAGATAGTGCATAATGCATGAATACAATCGTTAAATTAAATCGAGTCTGCCCCCATTGATTCGGAGGGCTTTAAAACCAAATTTTAGAATATAATTCTTGGGGCGCTGATGAGTAGAGAAAAACTTAGACCTAGAGTCATGCTAAAGACTAGTAAAATGAAGATTCATCTTTTAGTGATTCTTAATATTTTGTATCTTTTACTAGCTCCACTTGCTTTATTTGCATTTGTAGCTACGAAACTAGTTCCCTATCACGGTAGCCAATGGAGTTACCAGGTATGGTTATCTATTGATTTTTTTTACGCTTTTATATACCCCTTTATCGGAATAAAGGCGCTTATTGTATTTTTTATGAGGAGACATAAGAAAAACTGTCCCCAACGTATATTCAATATCTTGGTTCGTCCGCTGCTAATTGGATCCCGTTATATCTTTCTATTTATTTGGCAAATGTTAATTGACTGACTTTAAATTATGCAAAATAATCTATCTAACCTTTAGGGTTCTTTTTAGCAAGCATTCATGATGATAAGCAATTTTCGCATACAAGCAATTAGGGGTAGCGACCCCATTCGTGTCAAAATTTACGGTTTGATATTCTCCATAATGAAATTTGTTAGTTTAACTCCCCTAATATCCACATTTTGTTGTTTTACAACTTTAAATCCTTTGGCTTCAAAAAATGGTTTTGCTGTAATGCTTACTTCAGCAAATATCCTCTTTAGATCCAAGTCATTTGCCTTCTTAAAGATTTCATTCATCAACGAAGAACCAATGCCAACGCCTTGATATTCATGATGAACGTAGAAGCAATCGATGTGACCATTCGGTTCAAACTCAGTAAATCCAACAATTTTATTATTCATTAGAGCAACCAATGGTGTAATTTTTTCCCATTTTTTCTTCCAACCGGTTAATTCTAAAGAGGAAGTAGGTGCCCAAGCATTAACCTGCTCTTCTGAGTAATCCTGAACATTAATATTATGAATAGTGTAATAATAAATATTGGCTAACTGTTGTGTATCGTCAGCTATATAATGTCGAATAATAATTTCATTGGCCATAGTAATCTCTATTTGCTGTCAATTTGAAGTGTGCCCTAATCTGATGTCAGGAATGCCTATATGATTGTGTCAGAATAGGGTCGAAAATGTCATTTATTGGCAGGTTTTCGTTTGTTCTTTGGACTCAATCCTGACGGGCTTATATGTCGTCATTTATTAGAGTCAGTTATTAAGAGATTTTTTTGCAACTATATAG
Organism: Pseudomonadota bacterium; assembly: GCA_021848965.1. Taxonomy (GTDB): domain Bacteria; phylum Pseudomonadota; class Gammaproteobacteria; order Legionellales; family Legionellaceae; genus CABHON01. The sequence goes on along the minus strand of JAJZTL010000126.1, from coordinate 389 downwards.
CCTATATATGGAAATAATGCGCTTAAGGTTAGAAGTAAGAATACACCTTCGATAAAATGCAATTCTAGATATTTAGACCAAAGACAACAGCCACCCATAATCCCAGCAATTATAATTATTCTGTTTAAAAGTAATTGCAGGAATTTTTCCTTACTCAAGTTTTTAGAAAGGAATGGAAAATATATAGCGATAAAAGCCTTTCCAAAAAAATTTGGTTTATACGGCTGTGAAAATAGTTCTGCGATATTATTAGTATTTGGGAAGAAAGCTTTTTTAAGATATCGTAAAGAGCCAGTAAATCTCACTGAGTCCTCATTTCCTGTAAATTTTGATAACCGAGTAAAATAAGAGCGATTTTATGTGCTGTTTTGGCATTATCATGGTCAACT
>JAJZTL010000125.1 GCA_021848965.1 Pseudomonadota bacterium | reverse complement strand
CTAGGGGAACACATTGTTCAACACCAACAACAATACGGTTGGGGAAAATCGATTGTCGAACAACTTTCCAAAGATTTAAAACAGGCTTTCCCTGATGCAAAATTTGGTTTTTCGGCGAGAAACCTCTGGGACATGCGCCGCTTTTACGTAGAATACAAAGACTTTCCAAAACTGCGACAGCTTGTCGCAGAAATTCCGTGGGGCCAAAATTTGATGATCTTAAATAAGATCAAAAATGAAAAAGAACGTCTTTACTATCTCTCAGGAACTAAAGAAGAAGCTTGGACACGTGATACACTCCGTGACAAGATTCAGACCAATTCCTATGAGCGTCACCAATTGTCACTCAAACACCACAATTTTCATCGTACATTACCCGAAGCTTTAGCCATACAAGCGGATCAATCCATGAAGGATGTGTACATGTTTGATATGCTGGGTATTGCAGAGCCGGTGATTGAGACAGAAATTGAACGGCGCATGGTGGAAAAAATCAAAGATGTCATTTTAGAGTTAGGGGTTGGCTTTAGCTTTATTGGTAACCAATATCGCATTGTCACACCCGATTCAGAGTATTTTATCGATCTATTATTTTTTCAGCGAAAATTGCAATGCCTCGTAGCGGTCGAGCTGAAACGACCCCGCTTCAAACCAGAGTTTGCCGGAAAGATGAATTTTTATCTGAATCTTCTTGATGACTTTGTAAAAGAACCACATGAAAATCCTTCTATTGGTATCATTTTATGCGGAGAGCACAGCAAATTTGATGTGGAGTATGCACTGCGTGGTATTGAAAAACCCATAGGTGTTGCCGGTTATCAACTAACACGTGACGTGCCAGAAAAATTAAAAGAAGCTTTGCCTGATCCGGCCAAATTAGAAGAAAAAATTCAGTTTGAGTTGGGAATAGAAGCAGCTGGTAAAGCCAAATCTCAAGAAGAGAGATGATGAAATTATTTGGGCGAAAAACAAAGAGAGCCAAATATAGCTTTAATCCACACAAGCATGTGAAAATTTGGTTTAGTAAAAATCCAGATGTGTTTTTAACGATGACGAATCAACTTCGACTAATTTATATGCGCCAAAAGAATCCTAAAAGCGATATTTCTCTAATTTATGATCGACGTTTATTGAACTCTAACGCGTTGAAACAGTTTGAGACATTTTGCTTTACACATCAAATTCAACCTATTGACGCATATACTTTTGAAGCGAAAACGGAAGAAGAAAAAACCTTGATTTCCTTATATGAAGATGAGATTTTTCATCTCGATGAAGAAGGTAATTTAGGGGCAGCAAGTGATATAATTCGTTGTATGAAAGGATGTTACGCGTTGGGGACATACTCTGATTGCGATGTTGATACCAAAACTAATGATTTACCTGATAGAATTGACATAGAAGAACCTGTCCTCTTTAACTGCGGCAATAAGGCAGAACATTTTTATACTGCTAATGATATAATTGGAGTGGCAGATCTAGATGCAGCATTACCCATCATGCAAACTATTCAACGCACTCTGATTGCCAACTGTACCCCGCAAAAACCTACTCTTTCTAATACGAAAAGTGGATTTTCTCAAGAATACGTAAATGAGAAGGACCAATTTCATAAACAGCTTTTAAAAAGAGCCTTGGAAAATGGTTTTTCTGCTCGAACTTTTCGCCATTTTATTTCAAAATTACATGGTGAAGTAATTCGCGATATTTTGGTGGATTCCTCATTAAGTTTTGACGACATTTTCTCATTGGATTTAAAGTATAAAAAAGAGCAATTAAATGAACCAACGCTTACCCCTCAGATGCAAAGAAAAAAAACGGAGCTTTTAACTCAGGCGGTTGTAAATTCCACTGGTCCTCGTGTTTATTCAGATGCAATTTTTCAGTGCCCAAAAAGCACTAACGCTTCAAACATACTGCTTTATGGGACTCTATCTAAGTACAATCTTAATAGTGCTTTTAACGCTTATACCCCTGATATTCCTTTAAGTGATGCTTCCTGGCTACCTAGCGGAGCACAAAAAATAAATCAAAATGAAGAAAAAATGATTGAAAGCGCTAAAAAAATTCAACGGGCTTTTAAATGGATGAATGAGAAGAGTGCTAAAAGAAAGAAGTCTCTCGTTGATGCTGATGAAGCTTCGCATAGTAATGCGATCAACATTAATTCAAACAAAGTATAAGATTGATGCAATAAAATCATTATCAAGCAATAGCCTTTTTGACATGAGTTATCGCATGGTAGAGTTGGTCATTGTTGCAGCAAAAATAGATTTCATTAAACGAACGTTTTTCTGGTGGAAGAGTTGAAATTATAAAATCATTATTGTGAGCCCAAGTGCAAATAATGTGAGCCCATTTTTTGCGATGAAAGCGAGCCGGTGAATTTATAAGTGCGAGCCGTTACAAGTAGACCTTATATCAACTATTTTAGTGCTATTGCGGGAACATATTCTATGCTCCTGTTTGGTGTTTCTTGTTGAGAAGGTTTAGGAAGTGCAACACATTTTAAATCTGTATAAGAAACGTTTAAATCAAACGCAAAAGTTGGAAATAATGGACAGTATGAATGCGCGTTATCGCTGGTACATTTCTTCTGTATGACGAAATTTTCCTCATTATTATCTGGAAATTTGTTATTCATGTACACAGCAACGGTGCGTAATAAGGCTTCTGTTTCTCCGATTCCATGTTGAGGCGAGGAAAAAATATCATTTCTGAAATTAGGATGCTCATCTAAAAAAGACATCAACTCTTTAATGTTCTTAATCTCTCTTTTTTGACCTGAGATTTGAAGTAATTGTTTTGGATCAAGCAACCAGTCATGAAGCCATTGTAGAAAAGTTATCTTATTTTCGCGTTTCACTTGTTGCATTGAGTCAATTATAAAAAGATAAGAGCTTCTTTTTGATTTATCTAATGCTAAAGCTTTTATTTTTTTATTAATCAATGTTTTCAAAAATAATTGTTGTCCAGTTTCTCCTTTGATTCTTCGTAAACTCAAAATAATATCATTATGAAAAAAAGATCCTTCTCCTGGCTTATGATTATCGGCTATTTGTAAAATTTCTGTTTCAACTGAAACATTTTCTTCAACGTTATTCCGCGGTCTTTGCTGAAATTCTCGCCATCCAAGATAAAAAGAATTGACTGCCATGACACCACTCACTGTTGCCATAATGGCTATTGGAGCTGCACCTCCCGTAGTTAAACTAAGAGCAATTACCGCAGCAGAAGCAATAGCGCCAAATAAATTGCATGCAGCATTGAATGAAAATTTTCTCAGTTGTCTTTTACAATGTGCTTTATATTCAGTATTAGCATCGGATTTGGCAAACCCAAGTGAGGCCAACCGAGCAACATACCCCAGGGTTAATACAGTATTATAAATGAATTTTGCAGTAAAAATAGCACATGAAACATAAGGCCATATAGTCGTTGCAGCAATGGCCGTCACAGCCATTGCCAAACCAAGCGAGGAGTAAAATGCAATTTTTCCTATTCGACTGAGTAAACCTTTATTCCGTGTTTTTTCTTGATAATTGAAAAATACACGTATAAATTCGGCCAATATGACAAAAGGGAGCAAATATAATCCAAACTCACTACTCAGTATCTCCGTAGTTGTAAGAATTTGTGGGACAGCTAAAAGCGTTTTATAGTAGTTATTGTAACCGCCCCGTTGTTTGGCTATCCGAAGGTGAATATCTTCATCATCAAATGCTTGGCTATTTATGTTCATTGTATTCATTCTCAGATGTTCAGAATTAACTATTGAGTGAGAATGATTTTACAGGTTGGTTATTACGAAAATATGACAAATGCTACTATAGCTGATTAAATTTTAAATGACTTTCATTGTCTCATAAAACGACCGTTTTTTGAGAACAAGTTAAATACTGTTGTGGTTTAATGTAGGCGTAATATCTTTTTGGTACACTGGAATCAGTGGATTAAAACATTATTGAGAATAATTAACATGAATTTCATTTTTGATTTATTTAAATCAAAACCAAGACGGGGTATATTTACTTACCGAGATGGCATACAAGAAGATTGTGTAAGCAATCAATCTCAGATTATGGGTGCCGGAGGAGATAGGGTTGGATATGGATACGAGTACAAGTTACATATATCAATTCCTGCTGAAAAGTATGGCAAGTTCAAACAATCAATAATACAAATATTAACAGAAAATAGTGATTTGGCATTCAAATATACCAATGATGATATTATAAAAAAACGGTTCGCAACAGATTCCTCTGAAGAGCTTGTTAGGCTCTACAATGGAGCTCAATTTACGGTTTATTTGCCTTTATTACATTCTGAAAGAGCTATCGTCAAATGTTGTGTATGGATAAGATTCATTAGGCGGCTTCCTGAGTATTTTTTTCAGTTAATAGAGAGTCAGATTCCGAAGAAACGAATACTCCATCCGTAAACTTT
>JAJZTL010000030.1 GCA_021848965.1 Pseudomonadota bacterium | reverse complement strand
CTACCCGCCAATATTGATAAAAACTGTGCATTTTCGGGCGGGCACAAGACCCGCCCCTACAAAAACCACCTACAAACCTTGATTTTATTGGAATTTATACGCGTTCACCCTGTTATCAATAACTCTCGCCAAACTTTCCATTCACTAATGCTAGAATTGTATCAAATGCTTCTTGCTCATCTTTGCCTTCAATTCGTAACTCAAGATCTGTATTTTGGCTGGCAGCCAACATCATCACTCCCATGATACTTTTTCCATTAGCTAATTGCTCACCCTTTTTTAACTGGACGTCACTTTCAAATCGTGAAGCACACGATACCAATTTGGCAGCTGCTCTTGCATGCAAGCCTAGCTTATTAATAATTTTAATATTTTGTTGAATCATAGTGAAAAACTTTTTTAATAGTTAATAATGCCCTCTTTTCCACCACTGACGGCTTTTTCTGTTAGCTGAAGTAAGGGAAGATGGGCATAATTCATTACACGAATAAGCATCGGCAAATTTAAACCTGCTACGATGCGAATTTTATCTTTCTGTTCGCATTTTTGCAAACGAGAAGCAATATTGCTGGGTGTTGCACCAAATAAATCCGTTAAAATGAGAAAGTCTTGTTCAGGATTTTTTTGAATTAATGAGTCCACATGCTTTTTCAATTTTGCAACAATGTTGTCTGGATCGTCATGGTGGCTGATAGCAATTACTGTAGTTGATAGTGGCAATGTTCCCAGCGCCATATTCACGGCATGTAACAACGCAGTCCCTACAGATTCATGTGAAATTAAAATAATATTTACTTTGGTTGTCATTTTTGAGTTCTCACCATTGTTTCAACCAGAAGAGCCATATTTCTTCCTGGAAACACAGGCAATACTACCTTTGGAATAGTCATACCTAGTAGTTGTTCTTGTGTTTGTATTCGCTCTGCACGATTAATTACTGAGGCAGAGACCAACTCGCAAATTAAATCTAAGGAAGCATCTTTTTTCAATAAATCTGGTCCAAAAAGATGTTTAACATCGAGGATACCCAAGCTTCTCACCTCTAAAAATCCTTGTAGTTTTTCTGTTGGACAAGTACCCATGATTTTTTTTCCACAAGAGGATATTTGAAAAGAAACAACATCATCGCTGATAAGACAATTTTTTCTATCTAATAATGCTAGGGCTGTTTCACTTTTTCCTATACCACTATTCCCTGTTAATAAAACTCCTTTTCCAAACACTTCAATAAAAACACCATGAATATACTTTAATGATATAGGCGGTGTGGCACTGTCCTTAAGTGCCACATCATTAGTAAGAGAAGGATTACTCACGATGATCAGTGATTTTTTCCTTATATTTTTTGATTTGACGATCTAATTTATCAATTAAAAGATCAATTGCACTATACAAATCCTCTGATTCTGCATGTGCATGAAATTCATGTTTTGATACATGAACAGTTGCTTCCGCAATATGTCTTAATTTGTCCACTTCAAACATAACATTAATAGAATTAATCTTTTCAAAATGGCGTAATAATTTTTCAAATTTTTCTTCTGCAAAATCACGCAATGCTGAAGTAATTTCTATATGATGGCCTGTAAAATTTATTTGCATGATAAAACCTCCTCAGGTTTAAATCTAAATTAGATTTTATTTAATCTTCCCTTCGTTATAGAGTACATGCTTTCGAGCAATAGGATCATATTTTTTGAATGAGAGCTTGTTAGGTGTATTACGTTTATTCTTAGTGGTTGTATAGTAATGTCCTGTTCCAGCTGATGATATCAGCTTAATCTTTTCGCGTGCAGATGCAGCCATGAATAACTCCTTGATGGATAATTAGTTTATTGTGCTTTTTTATTACGTTCACGAATCATTTTAAGAACTTTAGCTACGCCTAATTTATCAATGATTCTCATACCTTGAACACTTACTTTAAGTTTTACAAAAACACCTTTTTCTTCATCCCAAAAACGATGTTCTTGGATATTTGGCAAAAAGCGACGCTTGGTTTTATTATTCGCATGAGAAACACAGTTTCCCACGATAGGCCCCTTGCCTGTTACTTCACATACTCTAGACATTCTCTTTAAAATCTCCAAAACTGACCAAAAAACTGAACTAATAAATGTTTCATATATTAGATTATTCATAGTTAAAATTTACCTGATTTATGTTCAAAAATCAAGCGCCTCACATAAAACATTCTATAGAACTAAGTATGTTACACTAAAATTGCATGTCTAAACAATATTTTCCTTCAGAATTATATTATTTTTTTATAAATGGATTCGGATAGTTTTTTATCTCAAACACATCAGCAAAATTAGTTTTCTTTAACAAAGAAACTAAAATACTCGCCGGAAAAACTAAAATAATATTCACGGCCATTTTTAAGACAACTCCCCAGCATATCACTGAAATAAGTTCTCCTTGCAATGCTGTGCCATATAGTATAAAAAAAGATGCAATTCCCGTAAAAATTACTTCTCCTAATGTTGATGCACCAAAACTACGTAGCCAAAAATATCGGCCATGCAACATTATTTTCCATTGGGTTAATAATCGTATATTAACAAAGCCACTTATCAAGAATCCAACAAAAGAGGAGGCCAAAATTTTAGGTAACGGCGCTAAAATAGCCTGATAAGCCGATTGTCCATGCCAACTCTCTGGTGATGGCAGATGAATAAGTAAAAATAATAAACATGCGCAAGCAAAACACACTAAAAACATCGCATATAACATGTTTTTAGATGCCTTATAACCATATAACTCGGCAATAATATCACTTAAAACAAACCACAAAGATGAGACTAATGAACCGGCTGACGCAATAGTACTTCCAAGCAACACAGGACGATAAACCACAAGGACCGAAGAAAAGCCTAGGCCAATATACAACATAGTCAAAATAATTAAACACCGAAATTGGTTATTACTCATTATGTTAACTTCAAAATATAAGCTGTTGTTTATAACGCTGAATGGCTTGTTCAAATCCTAAATAAATGGCGTCACAAATCAACGCATGGCCAATGCTGACCTCATCTATCCAAGGAATATGCCGCACCAGATACTTCAAATTATGCAGATCTAAATCATGTCCTGCATTGACTCCTAATCCTAACATTTTTGCTTTTTTAGCCGCCAAAATATAAGGACAAGCGGCCTCATCCGGAGAAAGAATATACTGTCGTGCATAATTTTCTGTATATAATTCAATTCTGTCTGCCCCTGTTGTCACTGCATGTTCAACCATACTTAGATCAGGATCAAGAAAAATAGACACCCGAATGCCCGCTTTTTTAAAGGTAGACACCATATCACAGAGATAGGATTGATGCTGAATGGTATTCCATCCATGATCTGATGTCAGCTGACCTAACGCATCAGGAACCAGAGTCACCTGTGCTGGTTTAACGTCCAAAACTAAGTCTACAAATTTTGGTTCAGTGGGGTTCCCTTCAATATTCAACTCAGTCTTTACTACCTTTTTAAGTTCACGCACATCTTGATATCGGATATGCCGCTCATCAGGACGAGGATGCACCGTAATTCCTTCAGCCCCAAATTGCTCAGCATCTATTGCAGCCTTTATAACATCAGGATTATTGCCACCACGTGAATTTCGTAATGTTGCTAGTTTATTAATATTCACTGAAAGCTTCGTCATACTATTTTTCCTCTGTTTGAAGTTTTTCATGTTGCCAGTCTTCTATTATATCCATCACTTGTTTGACCGAGATTTTTTTCATGCAAAAACAATTTTCACTTCCTGGACAACTCTGGCAAGGTTCTTTATGTTCACAAACCATTGCTTGCGCTTGTTTTCCGAGGGGAGCCCAACGTGTTAAACTAATACCCTTTTTTGGAGGGAAAAGCCCTAAGGTTTTTACCCCTAAAGCTGCACTTACATGCAAAGGCCCTGTGCCTGAAGCCACTAAACCATCGACGCGACTAATAAAAGTAAGAAACTCATTTAATGACATTGCTCCCATCAAATTAATGGCCGAAGGCGAAGCATCGAGTAACTCTTTAAATCGCTCCTGCTCCTGTGGCCCTCCTGTCAAAAATATCTGCAAAGTCGAACCCAGTTTTTTTGTTAGATCAGCAATTAATTCTTTATAATACACCATTGGCCACTCGCAACCATGTCCATTTGAACCCGGATGCAAAATCAGATTAAAACGATCTTTTACTAGTAAAGCCTCAACGTGAGAAGGAAGGGGCGTCCGCGGCATTAAATGGATATAGCTTCCAATTTCTGTTTGTTCTAAATTTAGCTCAATGCCTAAAGGTTTTAACATTTTAATATTGCGTGTTGACTCATGTCGATCAAGCTTATCATTGGGTAAACGTATCCAGCGATTAGCATAAAAAAAGTTAGGTAAGCCGTGTATCGTTGCAATTCGCAAAGGAATTCCAGCTCGTTTTGCCAAAGTAGAAAAACGTTTACACTGGCTTAAATGTATTACTGTGGTAATCTCCGCCTGCCGCAATTTTTTTAAAATCTCACCATTAGAAAATAATTGCAATGCTGTCCAATCCCAAACTTGATTCACATCCGGACAAATAGAAACTAATGCTTGTGTATAAGCGGTTGCTAAAAAAGTAATCTTAGCTTCGGGATAATGAGCACGAAGAATCCCAACAATAGGAAGACTAAAGACAACATCGCCAATATTATCTAAGCGTGTAATAAGGATGTGTTTAAACTTTTGGGGGCTTGTTTTTTCGGACATCATTGGAAAATCTCATTGTAAAAATGTTGGACATTATACAGCACTAAAATAATCATTTATAGTTTTTAGTCGCACACTAATTTTTATTTTTCGTTATTGCTATGTTAGAAATATAATTAATTTGTTATACTTTCGCTGTAATATAATGCACCATATTATTATAAAAGTTAGATAGGAGTGAAACAAACATGGTTGCGATAGCAATAACATTTGATCCAATTGAATATTCAAAACAAATGCGTAATGCAGGATTTAACCAAGAGCAAGCTGAAATTCAAGCACAAACTATTGAAAAAATTATTCATGACATTACAACAACAACGAGCCAAGATTTAGTTACAAAATCTGATTTAAAAACAAGTTTGAAAGAAATGGAACTACAATTGCAAAAAGAAATGATGAATATAAAAATTGAGCTTATTAAGTGGGTATTAGGTACGGGCGTTGCAACAATTTTAGCTATCGCAGGACTCCTAAAATACATACATTGAACACATCCAACATCCAGAAAAATTCAAACCTATTATACAGCACTAAAATAATCATTTATAGTTTTTAGTAAGGAACCTATGTTTCTCGAGCGTTGAATTTGTAACACCTGCTCTTTCCATAAACGTGCATTTGGCATCCCATAAGCCATATTTAAAATAGGCTTTAATAACAAACTTATCGAAATATGTTCTGAATCAGCAACTGTTTGTAGATAATTAACATATTCAACTAGCAAGGCACCACGCGTTAATAAGGGAGAGTCCGGATAAAGCGCATGATGAATACAAGCCACCGCATAAGGATTTTGGCAGGCAAGACGCCCCAACATCACCCCATCCACGTGTTTTAAATGCGTTTCAATTTCTTCTAATGTTTGAATGTTTCCATTAATAATGATAGGAACATTAGGCAGTTCTTTTTTTATTTGATACACATATGCATAATGCAAAGGAGGAATAGTACGATTCTGCTTCGGGCTTAATCCATTTAACCAGGCTTTGCGCGCATGCACAATGAGCGTATCACATCCTGCATCAACTAATCGATGAGCAAAAGATGAAAAAAATTCATAACTATCTTGATGATCAATGCCAATACGTGTCTTTGCCGTAACAGGGATACTCACGGCTCGTTTTAGAGCATGAATACAACGAGCCACATGTTCAGGCTCCGCCATTAAACAAGCGCCGAAACGTCCCGCTTGTACACGATCACTTGGACAACCTAAATTTAAATTAATTTCAGTAAATCCTTGCTGCTCTGCAATTTGTGCACTTCGAACTAACTCTATTTGATCTGTACCACCTATTTGTAATGCCAACGGCAATTCCATTGCATGAAAATTTAAAGCGTGGGCTGGATTGTGCATAATAGCACCAGGCGTTTGCATTTCAGTATAAAGCAGTGCTTGTGGCGCTAACATACGCATGAACACACGGAAATGCGTATAAGTCCAGTCAATCATAGGCGCGATAGATAAAAGAGGAGTCATCCGCACAGTATACAAAAATGCTACACTTTTGTCTTGTGCCCAATAAAATAACATCTTATACTCGAGAAAAACATACTGATAGGTAAACATCATGTTAAAACGAGAAATTTCAACCACGAATCTTTTAATTATATCATTAAGCAGCATGGTGGGATCTGGATGGCTTTTTAGCCCGCTGATTAGTGCGAAAATGGCAGGGCCTGATGCCTTATTAAGTTGGGCTATTGCGGCTATTTTTATGATGTTTGTGGCATTGCCTCTGTGTGAAATTGGCAGCATGTTGCCTGTGTCTGGGGGAATGGCGAATTATCCCACAATTACTCACGGAAAAGGTGTTGGTTTTTTATTCGCTTGGACTTCTTGGCTTTCTTACGTCGTTGTTGGTCCTATTGAATTGCAAGCTGTATTACAATATGCGAGCCATTTCTTTCCTTCTTTAATTCAAGAAAATACAACCACGTTAGCACTTTCTGGCACAGGATATGTTATAGCTTTTATTCTCTTATTGCTCATAACGCTTTTAAATACGTGCGGTATTAAACTATTGGCCGAATGCAGCAAATATGCTGGATTGATTAAGTTCATGATCCCTGTTTTAACTATTTTTAGTTTATTTCAATCTGCTGAGTCTTTTCATCATAATATAACCTTTACTCTCAATCATTCTAAAAGTTGGTCAGATATTTTCTCTGCACTGTCTTCTGGAGGCATAGCCTTTGCTTTTTTAGGATTCCAAACAGGATTAATGTTAGCTGGTGAAGCGAAAAAGCCTCAACGAGATATTCCCTTTGCTGTGTTAGGTTCAATTATTTTGGCATTCATTCTTTATTTTTTACTGCAGTTCAGTTTTATTGCTTCCATACCAGAACAATACATTTCTCAGGGATGGGCCTCTTTATCTTACCCAGGCAGTGTCAGTCCACTTGTAGGTTTAACACTATTACTCGGGTTACCTGTTATTGCTACGTTACTCTTAATAGACTCGTCTTTATCCCCTCTTGGAACTGCGCTTGTTTATACGACAGGCACCTCCCGAATTCTCTATAGCATGGCAGTACACCAGCACTTACCATCCTTCTTATTAAAACTCAACAAATATAAAATTCCTTATATTACACTAATAATTAACTTTATCGTCGGTATGCTTTCTTTCCTTCCTTTTCCGGGATGGCAAAAAATGGTGTCGTTTCTTTCCTCGACAGGTATTTTATCTTATACAGTAGGAGCTCTTTGTTTACCTGCAATGCGGAAAATGTTGCCTAATCAAAAAAGACCTTTTCGACTGGCTTATGCCAATGTTATTTGTACGATTGCTTTTTGCGTTTGCAATCTTATGTTACTGTGGTGTGGTTTTTCCATTATCTGGAAGTTATATGTAGCTTTATTTATAGGATTATTTATTCATCTTTTTTATCAAAAAGATAGGGAAATGCTAAAACAACGCAGCCTCCAATGGTTTTTTCTCTATATAACAACACTTCTTGTTCTTTCTTATTTAAGCAGCTTTGAAGGTATTCACGCCTTAGATTTTCCAACAGATATGTTTGTACTCATTCCCGTGAGTATTTTCATCTTCTTTCTTGGACAAAAATGCACCATCAACGATGATGCCACTGACATATCAAAACGTCTTCAATTAATCAAAGATGAATTGGACGACCATGCTGCTGAATTAAGCTAAGAGCCTAGCAAAAATAGACACCCACAAATTTTGCTGAGTCTAATTGACAATACTCCTAAAATACGACACAATTTAGGAGTATGTTCCATAGAATTATTCATATACCAAAAAATAAGCATTGTTTTTTGTTTGGCGCCCGAGGTACCGGCAAAAGCACATGGCTTGAACAATGTTTTCCAAAAGAGCAATCATTTTGGATTAATTTACTTGAACCTGAAACAGAAGAAGCTTACGCACTTGAGCCATCAAGACTAATCCACGCGGTCCTAGCATTAAGCACTTCAATAACGCATGTGATTCTCGATGAGATTCAAAAAATACCTAAATTATTAGATGTAATTCATTTGCTCATCGAGAACCATCATGTGCCACAATATTTTATTTTAACAGGATCCAGCGCTAGAAAATTAAAAGCAGGTGGAGCTAATTTACTCGCAGGGCGTGCGGTTGTACGTCATTTATTTCCTTTATTAGAAGAAGAATTACAATATACCCTCGATATTGAGAGCATACTTCGTTGGGGAACTCTACCCAGAGTTATCAATAATCCTCCCGAAGAGCGCGATGATGATTTACGTGCCTATGCGTTAACTTACTTGAAAGAAGAGATTTTGGTAGAACAATTGGTCAGAAAATTAGATCCTTTTCGCCGATTTTTACAGGTAGCCGCCCTTTCTAATGGCAAAGCAGTGAACTACAGTAATATTGCTAAAGATGTGGGGGTGGACTATAAGACGATTCAATCTTATTTTTCTATTTTGGAAGATACACTCATTGGTTTTTTTCTGGAAAACTGGCATACATCTGTGCGAAAACGGTTAACACAAGCACCAAAGTTTTATTTTTTTGATTGTGGTGTAGTACGAGCTTTAGCTCAGCATTTGCGCGTTATTCCTTTACCAGGAACCAGCTATTTCGGTGAATTATTTGAGCAGCATGTGCTTTGCGAAATTATTCATCGCAATGCAAGTTTGAACCTTGATTTGCAATTCGGATATATTCGAACAGATCGCGATGTGGAAATTGATCTCGTACTTCAACGTCCAGGAAAACCTTTAGCACTCATTGAAATCAAGTCAACAACACGAGTAACAGAAGAAAATACGCATGCGTTGAAACTATTTTTAGAGGATTTCCCCGAAGCGGAGTTTTATCTTTTTTCACGCGACTCTACCCCTCAAACTTTCGGTAGAATACAAGCACTACCTTGGTTTTTAGGTGTGGAGAAATTAACATCCGACAAAATTATCTTGTAAATTGTGTTTTCTCTCTAAAACCACAGCATCCTCACCGCAATTTCTCAAAGCATGATGATAATAATTTTTCCGCCGCCCGATAGATTGAAATCCAAATTTTTTATATAAATTTATAGCCGGATGATTGGATTCCGCCACTTCTAATAAAAAACGATAATTTTTTTTATATTCCATAAGAAATTGAAGTAATTGCGTGGCATAACCTTTTTTTTGAGCAGTTTTTGCGACACCTAAGGTTAAGATATGACACTCATCAAAAATTGTTTGAGTAATTAAGTAAGCACACAGTTGTTCATCATTCAAAACTACAAAGCCTTCATATGCTTCGTGCAAACAATCCATGAACATTTTTTCTGTCCATGGATAGGCTTGTACTGCTGAATCAATGTCAGCGAGGATGGAAATATCCGAGGATATTATTGGACGAATCAAGTCATTATCCTTCTTTTTTTACTGCTTTTTTAGGCATATATAAGTCAGTAATTGTTCCTTCAAAAATTTCTGCTGAAAGCCCTACTGTTTCTGATAGGGTAGGATGCGCATGAATTGTTAAGGCTAAATCTTCAGCAACCGCCCCCATTTCAATTGCCAATCCTGCTTCAGCAATTAAATCCCCTGCATGAACACCTACGATTCCAGCACCTAATAAGCGATGAGAATTTGGTTCAAAAATTAATTTGGTCATACCTTCTTCTCTTCCCATACTCAATGCACGACCACTCGCCATCCAAGGAAATACTGACTTTTCATAAGGAATATTTTTTGCTTTGGCTTCTGTTTCTGTTAATCCTACCCACGCAATTTCTGGATCGGTATAAGCCACAGAAGGAATACATTGAGGTTCAAACGCATGTTTCATTCCGGCGATCACTTCGGCGGCCACATGACCTTGAGGAATTGATTTATGCGCTAGCATTGGTTGTCCGACCAAATCACCAATAGCATAAATGTGTGAAACATTGGTACGTTGTTGTGAATCCACAGGAATAAATCCACGTTCATCCACATGTACTCCCGCCGCTTCTGCACCAATAACTTTGCCATTAGGTCGTCGGCCAACAGCCACTAAAATTTGTTGGAAACGACGAGACTCCATAGGTTGTTCCCCTTCGAAAGCAACAACTAGCCCCTCTTTTTCGGCTTTAACACTCGTGACTTTAGTTTTTAAGATACATTCCACGCCCGCTACTGTTGTTAATCGTTTATGCAGTACTTTTACCAAATCAGCATCGGCACCTGGCATTAATTGGTCCATAAATTCAACTACAGTTACTTTTACGCCTAATGCAGAGTACACCGTTGCCATTTCTAAACCAATAATTCCTCCGCCAATTACCAATAAATCACCTTTGATATCTTTTAATTCTAATGCACCAGTCGAGCTAAAAATACGAGGATCTTCAGGTAAGAATGGTAATTTAACGGATTCAGAACCAGCAGCTAAAATTGCTTGTTCAAATTCAATTATTACAGGTCCTTTTTCGGTTTGAACTTCTAAATGATGAGAATCTTTCAGCTTACCAACACCTGTCACAACTTGTACTTTACGAGTTTTAGCTAACATAGTTAAACCGCCTGTCAGTTTTTTTACAATGCTGTTTTTCCATGAAACCATTTTGTCTCTATCAATACTGGGCGCTGCAAATGCTAATCCAGACACATCACTATGCTTAGCTTCATTAATAACAGCAGCCACATGAAGAAGCGCTTTAGAAGGAATGCAACCTACATTTAAGCAAACACCCCCAAGAGATGAATGGCGTTCAACTAAAATAACGCTTTTACCTAAATCTGCCGCTCGAAATGCAGCAGAATATCCACCTGGGCCACTACCTAACACAACGACTTGTGTTTTTAATACATCAGACATTTTTACCTCTACAAATTTTTTATAACAGTAATAACTTTAAATCCTCTAAACATGCACTTAAATGCACGATAAATCGCGCTGCTTCAGCTCCATCGATCACACGATGATCATAAGATAAAGATAAAGGAAGCATCAATCTTGGAACAAATTGCCCTTCTTCATATACCGGCTGCATTTTAGACTTGGATAGTCCCAAAATAGCCACATTAGGACTATTGATAATAGGCGTAAATGCTGTTCCGCCAATCCCACCTAAACTTGAAAGGGTAAATGTACTTCCCATAATATCTTTAGGCAACAAAGCTTTATCACGTGCTTTAGCACTGATTTCAGCCATTTCCCGTGCAATTTCACGAATGGATTTTTGATCCACATCACGTAATACTGGAACCACTAAACCATTGGGCGTATCAACAGCAATACCTATGTGATAATACTTTTTCAAAATTAAGTTTTCGCCAGAATCATCTAACGATGCATTGAACGTAGGAAAAGCTTTTAAAGTATGAGCAACCGCTTTAACAACAAATGCCAAAGGTGTGAGTTTATAACCTTCTTTTTCTGCTTTGTTTTTATGCTTTTCACGGAACGCCTCTAGTTCAGTAATATCTGCTTGTTCAAATTGAGTCACATGCGGAATAGAATTCCAATTACGCAGCATATTTTCTGCGGTTAGGCGCTTAATTTTGTTAAGCGGCATAGACTCTTCGCCACCACGAACAGGTTGCGTCGCTCCCCCTGTTGGTTTTCCGGATTGCGAATACTGTTGTAAATCCTCACGTGTCACTCTAGCATTACGTCCAGAACCTTTGACATTGGTCAAATCAATATCCAGTTCTCTCGCCATGCGACGGACTAAAGGACTAGCATAGCTCTGTAGGTGCAAATAATCTTCGCCTTTTTGTGTTTCTGATTGTTCTTCTGGGCGAATATTATTCGCCCCTACAGATAGCGTGTCTGTTTTTTGTGGCTCATCAGATTTCTTTGACTCATCCGATGATTGTTCCAACACTAAAATCACACTACCTTCAGAAACTTTATCGCCAATTGCTAATTTAATTTCTTTCACCACACCCGCTTCAGGTGATGGGATATCCATGCTTGCTTTGTCACCTTCAAGCGTCACCAGCGCATCATCTACCGCTACTGTATCACCCGCTTTGACATTGATCGCAATGACATCAGCTTTAGGAGCACCACCTAAATCAGGCACTTTTATTTCAATTATATCTGACATAATTTTTCCTAACTTTTAAAAGGATTCGCTTGTTCAGCATTCATTTTATATTTTTCAATTACAGCCGTGACTGCAGAAGCTTTAACTTCCCCTGTATCTGCCAAGGCTTTCATCGTAGCCAAAACAATAGATTTTGCATCCACTTCAAAGAAATGACGTAATTTTTCCCGCGTATCACTGCGACCGTAACCATCTGTACCTAATGTCGTGTACGGTGCTGATAAATAAGGACGAATTTGTTCTGAATACATACGTATATAATCAGTCGTAGCAACAATTGGGCCTTTTCTGTCTTTAAAACATTTTTCCACATAAGATGATGCTACTTTTTCTTCGGGATGTAATCGCTGATAACGATTTAATTCATCCGCTTCGCGCTTCAATTCAGTAAAGCTTGTCACGCTCCATACATCTGATGTCACGTCAAAATCATCTTTCAACATATCGGCTGCTTTTAGCACTTCACGTAAAATTGTTCCAGAACCGAGTAATTGCACATGTAATTTCTTCGGTTTTGCCTCTGAGCGTAAACAATACATTCCCTTAATAATACCCTCTTCAACGCCTTCTGGCATATCAGGTTGCACATAATTTTCATTCATTAAAGTAATATAGAAAAAGACGTTCTCTTGTTCTTGATACATACGCTGTAATCCATGCTGAATAATGACAGCTAGTTCATATGCATAAGTGGGATCATAAGAAACACAATTGGGAATAATGGATGATAATACTAAACTTTGCCCATCTTGGTGTTGTAATCCTTCTCCCGCTAATGTAGTACGCCCTGCAGTTGCACCCAATAAAAACCCGCGCGCCTTCATGTCTCCCGCAGCCCAAGCTAGATCACCAATGCGTTGAAATCCAAACATAGAATAATAAATATAAAAAGGAATCATCGGGAAATCATTGGAACTATAGGAGGTTGCGGCAGCCATCCACGAAGCAAATGCTCCTGGCTCAGTAATTCCTTCCTCTAAAACCTGGCCATTTTGAGCTTCCTTGTAATACATAACCTGTTCTCTATCAACAGGCGTATATAATTGTCCTACATGAGAATAAATACCAATTTGTCGAAATAACCCTTCCATACCAAAAGTACGGCATTCGTCGGGCACGATAGGCACAATACGTTGATTAACATGAGTTTCTTTTAATAATAAATTCAATAGCCGCACAAAAGCCATGGTGGTTGAAATTTCTCTATCACCCAAGCCTCGTAATACAGAATCAAAATAAGACAAAGCAGGAACTTGCAAAGAAGCAGACATTTTTCTACGACGCGGTAAAAAACCACCTAACTTTTCACGTTGAGCTAAAAGAAACTTCATTTCTTCACTGTTTTCATCCGGTTTGCAAAAAGCCATTTCGGCCACTTTATCTTCATCAATAGGAATATCAAAACGTTTACGAAAAGCTTGTAATTGTTCCAACGTCATTTTTTTCTGCTGATGGGTATAATTTTGACCTTCACCCGCTTCCCCCATACCAAAACCTTTGACTGTTTTCGCTAAAATAACGGTTGGTTGACCTTGTGTATGAACAGCCTCGTGATAAGCCGCATAAACTTTTTGTGGGTCATGACCACCGCGTAATAAGCCCCAAATATCATCATCGGATATGTGAGCCACGCGCGCCTTTAATTCTGGATATTTTCCAAAGAAATGCTCTCGTACATAAGCGCCATCTTTTGCTCTGAATGCTTGATATTCACCATCCACACATTCCTCCATGCGCTTAAGCAATAATCCATCCGTATCTTGGGCTAATAAAGCATCCCATCCTTTTCCCCAAAGGGCTTTAATCACTTTCCAACCGCACCCCGTAAAATGCGCTTCTAATTCCTGAATGATTTTTCCATCACCGCGTACAGGCCCATCTAACCGTTGCAAATTACAGTTAATTACAAAGGTTAAATTATCCAAACCTTCACGAGAAGCAATTTGAAGAGATCCTAAAGATTCTGGTTCGTCGGTTTCTCCATCACCCAAAAATGCCCAAACACGGCGGCCTTTGGTTTTTAATAATCCTCGATTTTCTAAATATCGTAAAAAACGCGCTTGATAAATTGCTTGTAACGGCCCAAGTCCCATTGAAACTGTAGGAAATTCCCAAAAGTCGCTCATTAACCAAGGATGAGGATAGGAAGACAATCCATTCGCTTCCACTTCTTGCCTAAAGTGTTCTAATTGTTCTTCACTTAATCGACCTTCCAGAAATGCTCGCGCATAAATACCAGGAGAAGAATGCCCTTGGATATAAAGCAAATCTCCTTCTTGAGATTCACCCTCTTCTTGTTTAATACTTGCTCGAAAAAAATAGTGAAATCCAATTTCATATAAAGTCGCCGCTGATGCGTAAGTGGCAATATGTCCTCCCAATTCGGGTGATATGTGTCCTGCACGCAATACCATCATTTTTGCATTCCAACGAATGAAGGCACTAATGCGCTCTATTATGGCAGGATCATCGGGTAATTGCGCTTCTTCTTCTGGCAAAAGCGTATTTTTATACGGTGTTGTTATAGGCAATTTTCCTCGAACACCCTGACGCGAAGCTTCATAAAAAAGTTTATTCAACAAAAAACTTACTCGTTCTTTGCCATCACGCGCTAAGACAGATTCCAATGCTTCAAGCCACTCTTTTGTTTCCTCTCTATCAATATCGACAGAAGGCACAGATGTTATTGATGTCATATAATACAAACTCTTTAAAATTTAAACTCACTCTTCAGCAATAGCATCATGCACTTCGGTACGTGTGCCGCATAACTGATAACAAACCTTATAATTCTCTTCACAACCGCATCCTGTATGATCACATTTTTCAGGATGATAGAATGATAACAATGATTGCGTTACCGGCTGCCCAGCAGCTTGTTGTTCATGTTCATAAACCGAAAAATCATTGCGCGCTTGTTGTTGCTCTTTTGCCAAACATTGGGGAGATGCGACGGTACACAAAGTGTCACAACGGTTCTTAGATTCTTTACATTCATCTACACAAACTTGACCGTCTGGGCTAGTCGGCGCTGAGTAGCTATACACCGTTGTGGATTTATTGCTGCTACAACCGACCATAAAAAGAACAATCAAAGCAATACCAATTTTTTTCATATTTTTATCCTAGAATTTTTTGATCAAAAAAACTTTGGGGATTATACCGTTTTTAAAATCTGTGGTATAGTCATCAACTCAATTTTTATAATCAAAGGTTGATATGCAAGACAATAATTTAAAAAATATGTTCGACATGGCAAGAGAAGTAATGAAAAACTCTTATTCTCCTTATTCACGATATCGTGTAGGAGCGTGTCTTAAAACTGAAAATAACTTACTTTTTTCAGGTACTAATGTCGAAAATGCTTCTTATGGATTATCCGTATGTGCAGAAACAGCTGCTATTGCTGCTATGGTAAGTAACGGACACAGTAAAATTCAAGAAATAGTGGTCACAAGCCACCATCATGATCACGAAACAACACTTTGTGTTCCTTGCGGCGCTTGTCGTCAACGCATTGCTGAATTTTCTTCACCTTCAACACGTGTTCATTTAGCTGATGCTTTTGGAATTCAAAAAACTTTTACTGTTAGTGAACTTCTTCCCGAAGCATTTGGCCCTCAACATCTTTGAAAGTTGCATTCAGTATCATGTATGAATTATACTGAATGTAGACACATATGTAACTACGTTTTATTTGGCTAAAGATTAAAATATGCAACCATTAAAAACAGTAGGTAAACGAGAGTTTATCCAACACACCAGCAAATATATGAAATGGGTAGAAGAACATGATATTTCAATGATCATTACGCATCATAAACACCCAGAATTTGTTTTATCAAAGATCAAGTCGAAGCATTTTAATGATTTGAGGGGTATTGCAGAAGTAAGGGTGTACAATGATATTAATGAAACTATCTTACCAGGGTATGATGAATGGTCATCTTAGACACCTGTGCAATAATTGAAGCCATTAAACCTCAACCTTCATTTTCTCTCAAAGCATTAAAATTTATTGAAGAAAATGCTTCCATTTTATCCATTTCATTTGCTGAAATTGCTTGTAAAATTCAACAGAAAAAATTAGATTTATCCATTTCTACGAAAGATTTGTATGAACAATTTTCTCAAGTTGATACAATTGACATAGTAAATATTGGTGTTATTGAATGGCTAGACTCTATTGAACTTGACTGGAAAGAAAATAAAGACCCTGCAGATCGGGTTATTACGGCTTTTGCAATGAAAAAAAATTATTCTATTGTCACAACCGATTTAAAAATAAAAAAATTTTATAAAAACGTTATTTGGTAAAAAATATGCATACAATAACTCCTAATCCTTATCAAAGTACTGCTTATCAAGCAGCTGAAACTATTCAAAAGCATCGGCCCAATTTTGTTCCTCGTGTGGGTATTTTACTGAGTTCTGGACTTGATAGCCTTACAGAGCAATTAACAGACTCCACAGTTCTTGAATATACCGAACTGCCAGGATTTCCTAAACTCAGCGTAAAAGGACATGCGGGCAGGCTTTGCCTGGGCTATTTAGGCGAAACACCCGTTGTTTGTTTACAAGGACGCTCCCATACTTATGAAACAAAATCTTATGAAGAAGTTAAAAACATCATTCGAACTGTAAAATTACTTGGTTGCGAATATTATATTGCTACTAATGTTTCAGGTTCTTTGCGTGAAAAATTTCATCCGGGAGAGTTGGTTCTTATTCAGGATCACATTAATTTTCAACCAGGAAATCCTTTGGCAGGTCCTAATGATGATGATTTTGGTCCTCGCTTTCCACCTATGGATGAAGCCTATCACCCCAAACTTAATGCAATGATCCGTCAAGCGGCACATGATTTACATGTCACGCTTCATGAGGGTATTTATATCTCTGTTCTTGGTCCAAGTTATGAGACAGCTGCTGAAATCCGCACTTTTCAACATTGGGGTGCTGATGTCATTGGTATGTCTACTGTTCCTGAAGTTATTGTAGCCAATCATTGTGGTTTAAAAACAGCTGTGATTGCCACTATTACAAATTATGCTACAGGCATTGCTCATACCAGTCATTCTCATGACGCGGTTGTTGCAATGGGGAAAAAAGCCGCTGATAAAGTGTGTAAATTATTAACGCATACTGTACAGAAAATTCAAGCCCAAAAAAATTAGACAAAACAATTTTGACAACGCTTCTTAGGATTATCTATGAATAAAACATGCGAATCCGTTCATTTAGACTTACCTGCTAGTATTTCCCATTGCCCCCTTCTAGCGGCACAGTCACTAGAGAAAATATTTTTAGGCAAACAAACGCAAATTGAAACTTGGCTCCGGCAACAATGGAGAAACACTCCTGCCGTTGTCACATCATCGGTAGACTTGCGTCATGAAGGATTTCGCTTAGCGCCCGTTGACACCAACTTATTTCCAGCGGGATTCAATAATCTTAACCCTAACTTTCTTCCTTTGTCTATTCAAGCGGCTCAAAGTATGATTACAGAAAGAATGCCTGGCTGTACACGCATTTTAATTATACCTGAAAATCATACGCGCAATCCCTTTTATTTTGAAAGCTTAGTCAATATGCACCACATTTTTTCTCAAGCAGGATTTGAAGTACGCATAGGTTCGCTGATTGAAGGACTGACTTCACCACAACCGATCCCCAATTCTTCATTATCTCTTGAACCCGTTATGCGAGAAGGAAACAGGTTAAAATTAGCTGATTTTGATCCTTGCATGATATTGCTCAATAATGACTTATCTGCCGGAATTCCCGATCTGTTTAACAATATTGAACAACCCATATATCCCAATCCTCAATTAGGTTGGGCACATCGGTTAAAATCAAATCATTTTAGTCATTATCAGCATATCACAAAAGATTTTGCAGCTCTTATCGATATTGATCCTTGGTGCATTACTCCTTTATTTACTTCATGTGATGAAGTTGATTTTATGACAGGCGTTGGAATGGAGCAACTGGCCGATAAAGTAGATAATCTGTTAGCGCAGATTCGTGAGAAATATAAAGAATATAATATCCAGCAAGATCCTTTTGCGGTGGTTAAAGCCGATGCAGGAACCTATGGCATGGGTATCATGATGGTCAAAAGTGCACAAGAATTATTACAATTAAATCGAAAGCAACGCACAAAAATGTCAACCAGTAAAGGCAATCAAACCATTCATAAAGTGATTGTACAAGAAGGTGTTTATACTTTTGAAACAGCAGGAACTCCTCCGAATGAAGGTGTTGCAGAACCTGTTATTTATATGCTCGGGCAATATGTTATTGGTGGTTTCTATCGCATTCATAAAGATAAACGCAAAGATGAGAATCTAAATATGCCTGGAATGCATTTTGAACCTCTTGCGTTTAATGCCGCTTGTAATAATCCTCAAGCGCACCAAATGTCTAGCCGTTTTTATACTTACGGTGTCATTGCGCGCCTTGCTGGATTGGCTGCTGCGAGAGAGGCTGCTGAAGTTAAAGCGAGGATTAAATCAGTATGACACAGCGTAAATTAGGCATTGTTATGGATCCTCTAGAATCCATTCGCCCAGAAAATGATACGACGGTTCACTTACTTGATGCTGCTCAACGTTATGACCTTTCCATTACTTATCTTCCTCAAAAAAGTCTTTATATTCAAAATGGGGAGGTATTTGGCTCCGGACACTTAATAAAAACTTTTATACAAGCTTCTCCTTGGTATCAAATACAAAATACACAACATAATTTACCTCTCAGCAACTTTGATGTCATTTTAATGCGCAAAGATCCTCCTTTCACATTAGAATATATTTATACGACTTACATGTTAGAACTTGCCGAAAAGAAAGGTGTTTTAGTCCTCAACAAACCGCAAAGTTTACGTGATGCAAATGAGAAATTATTTGCTACTCATTTTCCTCACTGTTGTCCTCCCACACTTATCAGCCAAGATCAAACATTACTTTTAGATTTCTGGAAAAAGGAACAAAGTACTGTTTTTAAACCTTTAGATAAAATGGCTGGGCAATCTATTTTTGTAACACATGCTAATGACCCTAACGTTCGCGTTATTATTGAGGCTCTCACAGAAAATGGAACAACGCCTATTTTAGTACAACGTTATTTACCTGAAATTCATACTCAAGGCGATAAACGCATTTTATTAGTCAATGGAAAACCTGCTCCTTTTGCCGTGGCTCGTTTTCCTATGCAAGGAGAAACTCGTGCTAACTTAGCGGCTGGAGGCAAAGGTGTAGTCGTGCCGCTCACCGAACATGATTATTGGTTATGTGAGCAAATTGGACCTACATTAAAGGCAAAAAATTTATTGTTTGTTGGCATTGATGTTATTGGTAATTTTATTACCGAGATTAATGTCACCAGTCCTACGGGACTTCCTCTCATTGCACGCGAACAACCTTCTATCGATATTGCTGGCGAATTCATTCAATCTATTATTACACTTTTAGAATTATCAAAATGACTACCAAAATTACTCACCCTATTATCCATCAATCCGACATCGTGGATCGCTTAGGGGAAAAACTCAATAATCTTCCACTCGAAGACATTCGTCAAGGTGTACATTGTATTATTCATTGTTTACAAGATGCGTTGCTCAATAATCAAACGATTGCCATAAGGGGATTTGGAACCTTTACATGCAAGCAATATCCAGAAAGAACTTTTTATCATCCTAAAAAAGGTGTCCATAAAACGCTCAAACCACGCTCTGTGGCACGTTTTAAAATGGGTAAAATGCTGCAGCAGCAGTTAAATTCTGCAGAAAAAGACAAATAGCCATAAGGGCGAATATTATTCGCCCCTACAATTAAAATTAAATTGACCACATATCCATAAACGCATTTACGGACATTTTTTTCAATTTCTCTGCGTTATTGCAAACATCAAAAATAGCTTGTGTCTTTTCCTGAGAAAATTGAGTATTCAGATTATGCACAAATTTCTTTTCTAATAAAGGAATACCGTCTTTTCTACGACGTCGATGACCAATAGGATATTCCACCGTAACCGCTTGTGTCGATGAACCATCTTTAAAGAAAACTTGTAAAGTATTTGCAATAGAACGTTTTTCTGGATCTAAATAATCTCGGGTAAATTCAGTATTTTCTGAAACAATCATTTTTTCTCTTAAGGCATCAATACGTGGATCCTTAGCAACCCCTTCTTCATAATGCTCAGCTTTTAAATCGCCAAAGAGCAAACCAATAGCTACCATATATTGAATACAGTGATCTCTATCTGCAGGGTTATGTAATGGTCCTTCTTTACTAATAATACGAATAGCCGACTCATGTGTATGAATTTGAATACGTTCAATGGAGTCTAAACGGTGGCTTATTTCGGGATGTAACTGAACAGCACATTCTACGGCAGTCTGCGCATGAAACTCGGCTGGAAACGCAATTTTAAACAATACATGCTCCATAACATAAGAACCATAAGGACGTTGAAATTTAAAAGGCTGACCTTTAAATAACACATCATAAAAACCCCATTTAGGCGCACTTAATACGGTTGGATAACCCATTTCACCTTTTAATGTCGTTAAAGCTAAACGCACTCCACGACTTGTCGCATCACCTGCCGCCCAAGATTTACGTGAACCCGTGTTAGGCGCATGACGGTAAGTACGTAAACTTTGACCATCAACCCAGGCTTGAGACAATGCACGTAATACAGCATCACGATCACCACCAAACAAAGCAGTTACCACGGCTGTTGTTGCCACTTTCACTAAAACCACATGATCTAAACCTACGCGATTAAAGCTATTTTCTAATGCTAAACATCCTTGAATTTCATGCGCTTTGATCATCGCGGTTAACACATCTTCCATCGTCAAAGGCGCTTTGTTTTCAGCCACACGTTGACGACTTAAATAATCGCATACGGCTAAAATACCACCCAGATTATCGGAAGGATGTCCCCATTCCGCCGCTAACCAAGTGTCATTAAAATCCAACCAACGAATCATCGTGCCAATATTGAAAGCCCCTTGGACAGGATCTAAGCGATAAGACGTTCCTGGCACAACCACACCATTTTCCAATTCTGCTCCAGGAACGACAGGCCCAAGCATTTTTTTGCATTCATCAAAATTCAGCGCCAGAATGCCGCAACCTAAGGTATCCATTAAACAAAGGCGAGCTGTTTCATAAGCCTCGTGGCTATCGATAGGATAATTTAATACGTAATCCGCAATAGCTTTTAATTCATTATCATAATCTTGTCGTATATTTTGGTCGGTTTGGTTCATTTTCTGAGGCCTCTAGTAAAAATAAAGTCGCATTTTACCGAAAAAAAACATCGTTGCGCAAATATTTGTTATCACAAAAACTTTATGCTATCCTTCCGCGCGTTTTTCGTCGCATCTAAAAACACTCATAAAAAATAATATAGGTATTAATGATGAAAATTGCAGTTGTCGGTAAAAAAGGCTCAGGAAAATCCTCTTTTTTACGTACCTACTTTGGCAAATCTTTTGAAAATTCCTATATTCCTGATAAATCAATTAATACACTAAAAACAAGTGAACATGAGTTTTATGATACTCCTAATGACAATCAACTGACTCACATCAGCTTCTCACGGGCCCATGCTATTTATATTTGTGTTAGCTTAGAACAGTCTGAACAACAGATAGAAAATGAAATCAAGGCTTGGAAACAGGCGATTAAAAATGCCATAGGTGAAGAGAGATACAAAGCTACTTCTATTGCTATAGTGGCAACAAAATCAGATCTTATTCAAAAAAAAGATTTAGATCGAAAAACTGGTATTATCGAAGGATTGCTAGACAGAGATAGATCCGGTGGGTTACGTTCAGTTTATGTATCTAGCGCAAAAAATAATAGTCTTTCTTGCCTTTCTGGAACCCAAACTGTGCAAACATTGGAAAATCCACCATCCAGAACTTCACCTCCCTCATCTCCGAGTCGCAATAAGTTAGTAGCATCATTACATGATTCAACACTTATCGATAAGATAGTGAAAGCAGACGATGATGGTGTCATTATAGAAGGAAACGAGGGAGAGGAAGAAGAAGATGATGATGCGTCTGCCAATGCTACAAGGCATTCTGTAACACAGAGATCTGAAGGTCAAAATAGCGATGATGCAGATAACTCATGGAGCTAGAATCCTTTTGCACCTTTTGCTTATGTATATAATCTACTGCCAAACAGAGAATCTCGATGCACAATGATTGACAGTATTTGCCAGTTTTTTCATAACATTCATATTCCATCACCTTTTAGTTACGCAAAAACAAGTACCACAGAAAAAAGTAGTACATCAAAACATCAAAGCTATATTTCAGCTTTTTGCTCGATGTTTTCGTTGTCAAGAACGCCTTCAAGTACTCCATCCCAATCAGATACCGTAACATCTACAGTTGCCCCAAAGCCAGCTGCCACTAATTTAAATACTTGTTAGTGTATAATGCGAATTAACAGCTGAATTATTTTTTTAATGGATTTGGATTCATTTTATCAGTTTTCCAATTTTGAGGGTTACACATAATATACTCTTTAGCGCTAAAGAATGAC
>JAJZTL010000124.1 GCA_021848965.1 Pseudomonadota bacterium | reverse complement strand
CTGCCTTCTTCATTCTGAGGAATGCACGCAATCATTGCTGCCCACATATGTTTATCCAGGGCCCACAGCGCATATTCAAAAGCGCTGATGCTCTCAAATTCTCGCCCAGAACAATCCGTAACAACACCCCTTTCAAAAATTAAACTCATGTCCTTCTTTAACATCGCTTTAACCGCATCATGTTCCCCGCGTGTCACATGATGGGGTTCTAAGCAAAGCCCCCACCAATGTTCCCAGCGGGCAAAATTTAAGCAACCATCTCTTTTGTTAGTTACACTATATTATTTAAGATAATTGCTTATCTCGTTACGTAGTGTATAATAAATCATATATATATCAAAATATGAGTTTTACGTTGTGGCTAATAGTCAGCGCATATACATTCTGAATAATCAGGAATTATCTGCGATATATGATCTCCCTAAATTTAATGACGTAGAGCGTAGACATTTTTTTGCTTTATCAGACTTTGAATTGGAAAAAATAGAATTACGCCCGTTCAATGGTAGAGAAACTTCATCCAAATTATATTTTATTTTGCAATTAGGGTATTTCAAAGCCAAGCATTTATTTTTTCGTTTTCAATACAGTGAAATAAAAGAGGATGTTTCTTTTATTTGCAACACCTATCTTATCAATGATCTTGTACCCAAAGTTTTGCCTACCAGAAAATTTCAATTAAATACACTCCAACAAATAATGCAATGGATGGGATTCCAAAGCTATAGCGATGGGGAATCCGGTATTATCCGGAATACATTAACTGATAGTGCACGTAGAACAGTTAGTCCCGTTGATATTTTTGTAGAGCTAAGACATACACTAGAAAAAAACAAAATAGTATTGCCTCCCTATTCAGTAGTACAAGATATTATAGGTGCTACTCTTAAGAAAGAGGAGGATCGAATCACACAGATTATGCAGCATCATCTTACTCTTGAAATAGAGCTGCTTTTTCAAAAGCTTTTTGTAATCGAAGATGTTTTTTATAAGATTACCGAATTAAAATTTGATGCCAAATCATTTCAGACAGAAGAAATGCAAGGGGAACTTGATAAGTTACAGGATTGCTCAGAGATTTATTGCTTTTCTAATAAAGTTCTTCCACATATTGATATATCCAAAAAAAATATTGAGCATTATGCTGATTTGGCCAAGACCTACACTGCATATCGACTCAAACGAATGCCCAAAGCGCAAGCGTATTTCTATGTGATGTGTTATGTACATCATCGATATGAAAAAATCGTCAACAATTTAATCAAAGGTTTCATATACTACGTTGACAAGTATAATGCGGATTCAAAAAAGTATGCACTCAAAAACAAGCCTGATGCCAAGAAAAACTTTTATGAAAATAAAAGTCAAATTGGAGAGTTAATTCGCTGGTATACAGATGACAATGTAATGAAGGAACCAGGGCTACTCATTCAGGAAAGGGCTTACAATTTGATACCAAAAAATGAATTAATTCATTTAAGCCAAACCTTATTAGAAATCAATGAGCGGGAAATCGAAACTCGATTAATATGGGATTATCACAAAAATAATTATCGTTGTATTTTAATAAACTTACGCCCCTTGTTTCTAGCAATTGATTTCGAAGCTAATGATAAAGCGGAATCGTTAAACAATGCTATTTCATATCTAAAAAATATGCTGAAACAAAATAAAAAATTAAGCGATATGGATATGAGCACAATTCCTGTGTCACATATATTGCCAAAAAAACTTATTAAGCATTTTACTGAAAACAGCTCGAGAAAGAGCAAGACACTTAATACCTACCAATATGAGTTTTATCTTTATAGCGCCATTCGAAACCGCATTAAAAATGGCCAAGTTTTTATTAATAACTCATTAGAATATAAGAGCTTTGTAAACGATCTAAAAATTTCCCCACAATGGGAAACGCATAAAGAACAAATATTACAACAACTGAATAACCCTGTGCTTTTAGCCGATATAAAAGACACATTATTGTATTTAAAAAATCAATTAGAACCGCTCATTATTCGTGTTAATGAACGAGCATTAAACGGTGAAAACAAGCATATCAAAATAAATCACCATCGTGATGGCACAAGGACTTGGACAATTCCTTACCCCCAAAAGAATCCAGAGTCAGACAACCCTTTTTATAATCAGCTTGAACCCATCACAATTTCCGAGGTTTATGATTTTATAGCCCAGAGATGTGAATTTTTTAAAGCATTTAAGCACATTAAGCCGCATTACGCTAAAAGTAAGCTGGACTATCTAGGTATCAAAGCCACTATATTAGCAAATGGCACAACATTAGGGACATATCAATTTGCCAAGCGTTCTAATTTAAAGTACCAACGATTGCAAATTACTGAACAAAACCACATTAGATTGGAAACATTACGCGAAGCCGCTGCAATTATTGTTGATTACCTTGTCGAGCTGCCAATATTTAATTCGTATAACATAGACAATCTACAGCATGGGAGCATTGACGGTAAAAAGAAGAAAACCAAAAGACGAATTTTACAATCGCGCCATTCCCCGAAATATTTTGGTTTGGACATTGGAGTTGTCATTATGACAATGAATTTAAATAATCTTCCCTTTGTAACTCGTATTATTGGTGCTAATGAGCATGAAAGTCATTTTACTTATTCCATGCTCATGGAAAATTTAACTGCCGTTGATCCTGCTATTATTTCAACGGATACAGCAGGAACTAATAATGTTAACGATCTTTTATATTTCCTGATTGGTAAAACACATGCGGCTTGTTATCGCTCAACCGCTGACAAAGCACAAACCATTTCTGGATTTAAACCATTAACTGAGTATGATGGTTTGCTGATTAAACCGCAAAGACGAGTCAATGAACGTTTGATTCAAGAGAAATGGCCAGATCTTGTTCCTATATTAGTTTCTTTGCTATCACATGAAACAACACAACATATAATCGTCTCAAAATTAAGTTCTCATGAATATAAAAGCGATGTTAAAGACGCTTTATGGGAGCTCAATAATATTTTAAAAAGCATCCACCTACTCAAGTATATTGATGATCCAAAATACAGAAAGAGTATTCGCACAGCGCTTAATCGCGGCGAAGGTTACCATCAATTACTTGATAAGATTACCCTTGCTGGTGGTGGTGATTTTAGAGGTATGTCGGAACTTGAAGTAGAAATATGGAATGAATGCACGCGCTTAATCGCATTAATTATTATTGCCTACAATATGTGTCTCTTATCTGAGTTATATGAATTAAAAATGCAGCAGGGAAATAAAGCTGCTCTTGAGTTTCTCAAGCATATTTCTCCTATTGCATCCCAGCATATCAATATAGACGGTCTCTATGAGTTCACAGAAGAGATGCAAATGATTAATTTGCACGAAGCCGTGGATAAGTTAACAAAAATTCTTGATGAAACATTAAAGGCGAAGGGGAAATAATGCCCACTGTATTAAATATTAGAGGTTATCGGTTCTTCTTTTTTAGCATGGAAGGAAATGAGCCTCCACACATTCATGTTGAACATGGAGATAATGTGGGCAAGTTTTGGCTAAACCCAATCAGTCTAGCAAGCTCATATGGCTTTAGAAGTCATGAGTTAGCCAAAATAAGGCTCTTGGTGATAGAGCATAAAGAATTATTTTTGGAGAAATGGCATGAATATTTTGGCAATTAAATTTGATGATCATGCGGTTGATGTCAGCTTTACAGAAACCGCATTACATTTTGTATTGGCTGATGGGCGTGAAATTTCTGCTCCTCTGGAATGGTTTCCACGATTGCGTGATGCGACTGATGCTGAGCGACAAAATTGGCGTTTTATTGGTAATGGGGTTGGGGTGCACTGGCCTAAGATTGATGAAGATATTTCTATACGATCATTAATGCGTGGAGCTGATTAATTTGGAGAGCGGATTGGTGTACAAAAAACGGTCGTATTATTTACACTGAAAGATGGGCCTTAAATTCGATGTTTTTAAGCTTAATCAATGAATAATAAACCGTCTATATTTCAATGTAAATTATTTACTCGCTATTGGTGAATTTATATACATTACCCGGAGGCATTGTAATGAAAGTGGGTTATGCTCGAGTTTCTACTAAAGAACAGAATCTTCATTTGCAAGAAGATGCTTTAAAAGAGGCTGGCTGTGAAGAAATTTATACGGATATAGCGAGTGGATCCAAATCTCAACGTCCCGGATTAGACAAAGCATTGGAATTTATCCGAGCAGGTGATACCTTAATTGTTTGGAAGCTGGACAGGCTGGGGCGTTCAATTCAACATTTAATTGAAACTGTATCTACACTCAGTAAAAGGCAAGTTGCTTTCAAAAGCTTACAAGAAAACATTGATACTACAAGTAGTGGCGGCAAGCTTATTTTTCATATGTTCAGTGCCTTAGCAGAATTTGAGCGTGATCTAATTCGCGAAAGAACAGATGCAGGATTAAAAGCAGCTCGAGCACGTGGGCGAATGGGAGGAAGGCCATCCCTGCTTGATGATCGCCAAATTAAACGCATGCTCGAAATGTATGAAGAGCAGAAAAATACCGTTTCGGAAATTTGCAAGATATATGAAATTAGTCGGCCATCATTTTATAATTACCTTAGTCGCCATAAATCGGTTACTGATCCTAAAAACAAGCCAGAGAGTGATTAAATTTTAAGCGCTGGGAACATTGGTGGGGGCTTTGTTTAGAACCCCTATTAGCTGCCTCTCGA
>JAJZTL010000123.1 GCA_021848965.1 Pseudomonadota bacterium | reverse complement strand
ATCCATTTATAGCTATCCAATAAAACTGTTCAGCTTACCTTACCTCACAGACTGTTTACTCCCTCGTGTATTCGAGAGTGGACTTGCAAAAATATTACAAAATTACAAACAAATTTATAAAAGACGAGTTTAGGTCGTCATTTTATAAAATTTTTCAAAAATTGCTCTCGGCCCGCCAGAAAAACGCTCGTTTTTCTGGTGATTCATTTCTAAGTTAAAAAACGGTTAAATTAAACCAAATAACCCATAGAGGAAATCAAGATAAGCTGATAGACTAATTTTGTGGTTTTCTTGTTAAGGCATAGGGTTATGTTAATTGGATATGCTCGTGTTTCAAAATCAGATGGTAGTCAATTGTTTGATCTGCAGAAAGATGCATTAGTAAAAGCTGGCGTTGATCAGGAATATATCTATCAGGATCTTGCTTCTGGACGAAAAGATGACCGACCCGGATTAAAAGCCTGCCTTAAAGCATTACAGCCTGGAAATACCTTATTGGTATGGAAGCTAGATCGACTTGGCCGTGACATGAAACACTTAGTTAATCTGGTTGATGAACTGAATCATAAAAAAATCGGTTTCAAAGTATTATCAGGTGCTGAAATTGATACTACGACTGCCAACGGCAGACTTGTTTTTGGTATTTTTGCAGCCTTAGCTGAATTTGAAAGGGAACTTATTCGTGAGCGTACGCAAGCAGGGCTTCTAGCTGCAAGAGCCAGAGGTCGCAATGGTGGAAGGCCAAGAAAAATGGATGAGCATACGATTAAAATGGCAATGGCTGCGATGACTGATCGTAATTCAGTGGCACATGAAGTTGCAAAACGCTTGAATATTACAACAACAACCTTGTATACCTATGTTAATGGTGATGGTTCGCTCAAGGAAGCTGGTACCAGGCTACTGCTCAATCAATCAAAAAGAGAAACTGCTTAAATGGCAAAACTGATACCAATAGAGCAGTTAGTCATTTTACATAATGAATTAGGAGCTCACCTCCTAAGAGATCCTGCTCGCAAAGCATTGATAGAAGAGTTTGCACAAATTTTTGGGGTAACAGCAAGCACTGTTTATCGTAAACTTCGTCAATCTGTTGATTTTAGTCATCATAAGCGTAAGGACTTTAATCAACCAAGAGCGATTTCTTCGGATGATATGCTCATGTATTGTCGTCTTATCGCTGCTCTTAAAATACGAACAAGTAATAAAAATAATCGACATCTGTCTACTCCAAAGTGTATTGAAATACTCGAATTGCATGGCGTTGAAACAACCAATGGCTTAATAAAAGCACCAGAAGGTTTACTTAAAAGAAGCACTGTTAATCGTTACATCACTCAATGGGGATTTGCTCATCAATCCATGTTATCTGTTGAGCCAATTGTTGTTCGATTTGAAGCCGTAGAAAGCAACGATTGCTGGCAATTTGATTTTTCTCCATCGGATTTAAAATATTTGGAAAACAGTAATGGACAAAAATTGTTTATTGCCAGTGTTACCGATGATAAAAGTGGTGCGCTTTATTCAGAATATGTAGAAGCTGCAGGCGAAGACACATTGACAGCTTTAAGGTTTTTATTCAGAGCAATGTCTGCAAAAAAAATAGCTGGATTTCCTTTTCAAGGAATTCCAAAAATGATTTATACCGATAATGGTGCTTTTGCAAAAAGTACTATTTTTAAACGGGTATTAGCATGCCTTGGCATTGAACTCAAAACACATATGCCCAGAAATTCTGATGGTAGGCGCACCACCGCACGTGGAAAAGGAAAAGTTGAGCGCTCCAATCGTACCTTAAAAGAATCTTTTGAAACTTTATTTCACTTTCATAAACCTTCTTCACTCACCCAGGCGAATGAATGGTTAATCAATTATTTGTGTCAATATATTGAAATGCCACATCGTTCTGAAAAGGCCACACGAATTCAAGTTTGGCTTAAGTATTTACCTAAAAACGGTTATCGACAGATGTGTTCCTGGGAAAAATTTTGCCAATTTGTACGGGAGCCCGAAACCCGCCTTGTGGGCTCTGATGCCTGTGTCAGCATAGAGAGCATTTCGTATCAATTAATACCAGATATGGCAGGAAAAGAAGTTATTTTATTATATGGTTTATTAGATAATGAAGTGTATGTGGAATTCAATGAACAAAAAATGGGGCCGTTTTATCCCAGTAGTGGTCCTATACCACTAAACTCATATCGTAAACACCCAAAAACAAAAACTGAAAAACTGGCTGATGATATTGCAGATTTGGCACAATCTATTTCTGTTCCCCTATCGGTAATGACAGGAAATGATACTCAAACTATTGAGCAATTAGAGAAAGCACGGGTGATTACCAAAACACAGTCTTACATTCCTTTTGAAGAGGATAAGCTAGCATTATTTGCGAGTAAACTGGATGCCCGACAAGCCATTGCCCGTTTTTTAGGTAAACCATTAGCTGAGCTGCTCCCGCAACAACTCAATGTAATTAATCAAATCCTTGAAGAAACATTAAATAAAGAAGCAGTTGAATCCAGAGTGAGGCAATATTTTACCTTGTCTCTCCATCAAGTATTAAATAAGGAGTAGTACGTGTATTCAGAAGTTATGGAGTTTTTTGGTTTAAAAAAACTGCTTGTTTGTGCAAGTTATTATGAAACTGAACAACGAAAAAAACTCTATAAAGAGTTAAAGTTTCTGGTTCAAGCTGGTGGCATTTATGCTTTAACTGGAATGGTAGGTGCGGGAAAAACGACTTTATTAAATCAGATTCAAAAAGAATTAGAGCTTGAGAATAACATCATTGTATCACGCTCCCTCTCCACTGAAAAAAATAAATTGAATGTAAGTACCATCTATTTGGCATTATTTTATGATCTTACCAAAACAGATAAAAACTTCAAAGTTCCCATGCAAGGTGAAAAAAGAGAACGTCAATTACTCGATTTAATAAAAAAACAAAAAAAACCAGTGGCTTTATTTATTGATGAAGCACATGACATCCATGGGCAAACTTTAACGGCTTTAAAACGTATTATTGAGGTTGTCGATCATGGTGGTTGTCAATTGTCTATTATTCTGGCAGGACACCCTAAATTAGGTAATTCTTTATCTAAATCAAGTATTGAAGAGATTGGAGCCCGAACTAAAATATTTAGTATTGATAGTGCTATGGGAAATTTGGACAAATATGTTGAATGGCTTTTTAAACAATGTATGAATGAGAAAATCAATGTGAATGATATTATTACGCCAGAAGCGTCACTGCGATTAGCTCAAGCTTTAATTACACCCCTTCAAATCCATAAATATTTATCCTGCGCAATGGAAATTGCATATGATGCGGGAATAAAACCCATTACCGAAGAAGTTATTAATAAAGCCCTTGCGCCTGATCTGAATTCTTTGGAAGCCCAGCTTGCAAGAATTGGATATCAGCTTCCTGCTGTCTGTGAGTTTCTCCATGCCTCTCCAAAAGAAGTGAAGGATTTTTTACATGGTAAATCAAACTCACCCCGAAAAACCGAATTTTTAAGTGCCATTCGCTCCATTGGTATTGCTGTATGATGAATAGAGGAATTGATGAGTAAAATAATAATCAATGAGTTACCTGCCTATAAAGATTTTTTGGAACAAACCAAAACTCAAATCTATGGTAGTCGTGTTCGCGCTGCTACCATGGTCAATCGTGAATTAATCGCATTATACTGGTGGATTGGGGAGCATATTGTTAAGAGTCAGGAAAAATATGGCTGGGGAAGATCAGTCGTTGAGCGGCTTTCTCAGGATTTAAAAGTGGAATTTAGTCATAAAACAGGGTTTTCCCCTCAAAATCTTTGGTATATGCGTCAATTTTACTTGGAATATCAACATAAACCAAATCTCCAACAGCTTGTTGGAGAAATTCCTTGGGGACAAAATTTACTAATTCTTAGCAAGGTAAAAGATGATGATGCTAAGCTCTACTATTTGAAAGCAACCCTTGAATGTGCATGGACTCGTGATGTATTAAGCATGCAAATTAGTTCAAAAAGTTATGAGAGACAGGTTTTGACAAATAAGCAGCATAATTTTCATTCAGCATTGCCAAAGCATTTGGCAGAGCAGGCTGATAAAACCATGAAAGACGTTTATATGCTGGGACTATTGGGTATTACGGAGCCAGTTGTTGAAGCAGAGATCGAGCGCAGGATGGTTGCCAAGATAAAAGATGTAATCCTTGAACTTGGATATGGTTTTAGCTTTATTGGTAACCAATACCGTATTGTTACGCCTGATTCAGAATACTTTATCGACCTTCTGTTTTATCATAGAAAATTACAATCATTGGTCGCAGTGGAATTGAAAACAACAAAATTTAAAGCCGAATATGCTGGTAAAATGAATTTATACCTTAATTTATTAGACGATTTTGTAAAAGAGCCCCATGAAAACCCTTCTATTGGTATTATTTTATGCAGTGAAAGAAGTAAATTCGATGTAGAGTATTCTCTTCGTGGTATTGATAAGCCTGTCGGTGTTGCTGGGTACGAGCTTACGCATGATATTCCAGAAAAATTAAAAGGCTCACTGCCGAGTCCGGAGGAATTGGAGGAAAAAATTCTATTTGAACTTGGTTTGGATGAAAATTATAGTGGCAAATAAAGTGGGTTCATTCGCAATTAATGTGGGTCGACTTTTTGCTGGTGGCAATTAAAGTGGGCCAAAGATGATTTATCCTAAAAAACGCAGTTGCAACGATGGATCACCGTTCAAAAATAAGCGATGTTTTCTTCAATCATAACTCGCAAAGTTAAATTCATCCCGGTTTCGGTATTAAAATTGGTGGCTGAAGTTGTCG
>JAJZTL010000029.1 GCA_021848965.1 Pseudomonadota bacterium | reverse complement strand
TGGCGGGTAGGCACAAGACCTACCCCTACGTTTAGCGATTTCATTGGCAATTTGAACAAAAATTTTAATGTTTTATGTGCTAAAGGCCTTTATTTTACAAGAATTTAGACGCGTTAGCCCTGATGAGCGAGGGGTACAATAGACTTCTTGCATAACCTTCCAATAGCGAGACAAGTTCGAAGAAAAAATATACGAAAAAGCGGAGTGTACACGCAAGTACATGAGCATTTTGATGATATTTTTTCACAGAAATTGGCCGCGAGTGGAGGTTATGCAAGAAGTCTAATGCTATGGGAGCTTTTTGAGTTAATACACAAAACTCTTTCTTTCCTCTTCTTGCATTTCCTCTTCTAGCATTTCGTCTTGTTTTATAGGCGTAGAATTACTTTCCACGCTTACTTTGTTAACCAAGTAATCGAGATAAGTTTCTGTGCCCGGGTCATTGATATATACTTGATCGATTAAAATTGATTCAATCGAAGGCAAGGAAGCGGGATCAATGTCTATGAGAGTTCCATCTGGGTTAGTAATCCTTATTGGACTTCTTTGAATAGATGATTTTTCAATAGATGGAAGAATACTAGGATCATATTCAAGCAAAAAACCATTATCATATGTAATTGTAATCGGTCCAGTTTTTTTGATACTAGGTAGAATAGCAGGATCAAATATGAATTCGTCTCCATCTGCATCCCTAATGGTTCTCGGTTGGCTTTTTTGAATACTCGGTAGGAGAGCGGGATCAAAACCTAATAGCTGTGCAAGCGCGCTCCTTTCTGTCGTTTGCGCCGAGCGCGCTCGCCTATCCGGAGTTACGAAAGATGATGATTGAAAAAACATAAAACCTCATTTATAAAAATTGGCAATCCTAATTTATTTTTTTTGTAACGTCAAGTTGGCTTTTTAACCTGATAAGGAACTTGAGAAACTTTCTCTTTTGGCTTCTTCACCTTCTAGCCCCAACAAATTTCCTTGGTTTGAGAAAAAACTATCACGAGACTCACTGCGCTTAATAGGAGACGCGCCTCCAATAGAAGCCCATTTCACTGTTGTTGCGGTGCTCTCTCGCTCTGGCGGGGAAGCGAGAGGTGTGCCTGTGCCATCTGGCGCAACAGCTAAGCGAGTAATATTAGGTGAACTTAAGTCAAAATTATCAAAGCCTCTACGATGGAGAAAGCCATCACCCGCATGAAACTCCGAAAAGGAAGGTGACTCAGAAGAATTTAAATTAGATTTTGAAATCTCTCTCTCTGGTTTATTTCCACTAATTAATCCAGAAAAAAAATTAAATCCACGAGTAATAACTGCCTTAATACCCGTTACCGCAACAGCGAACCCTGCAATTACAGTAGCTCGCAACGTAAAACTTGATTGCGGAAAAATC
This sequence comes from Pseudomonadota bacterium, assembly GCA_021848965.1. Classification (GTDB taxonomy): domain Bacteria; phylum Pseudomonadota; class Gammaproteobacteria; order Legionellales; family Legionellaceae; genus CABHON01. Next base: position 23,062 of record JAJZTL010000029.1, on the reverse strand, counting down.
TGGTCTACGGGTTCTGCTTCATCATTAATTTCACTCGCCACATCGGTGAGTTCAGCCATTACCGTAGCAGGTAATACCGCTGACAGAACACCTATCAACGCAGGCGAGGCCGCACCTAAAGTAGCAACGGTAATCGCACTCCATGAAATCACGGTTGATGCTATACTCAGAGCGGACCACCAGCCACCATTCTCTTTCTCTCTCATTTCCTTTTCATTTTGAATCGGCGATGAGGTAGCACGAGCGATAAAGAACAATGCGTCAAATAATCGATGCAAAGGGTAACTGATTAACTTATCTCCGGAAACAACGGATAGACGATATAATGCTAGTGAAGTTAAGAGTAGTGGTATTTCTATAACTAGTTTAAAGGGAAATAAAATAACAGTAGAGATTGCATTAATTACTTTTGCACTTAACCCTTTATTATTGCTCTGTTTAAACACATAGCTGAACACTTGATTCATTAAATTTTCACTTAAAAAAGGCTCACCTTTATCAAGATATTTAATTAAAGAATCATGTGTATATTCCTTTTTACTGTCAGAGCCTGTTTTTTTGACAACAGAACTGTCGTCATGGTGAGACGAATCATCTTCTCGCCAAAGCGTGTCTTCTTCGTGCAGGTCAATATTTAGATTTTGATCGATTGCCTCCTTAATAGCGCGTGTTTTTTTATCTTTTTGTTTTTTTGTTGGTTGATTAGCATTATTTTCGCGAATAAACGTTCGAGATAATTGTATCTGTTCGAACAAAATATTTTGTAATCTCGTGACGAAACTCTCCTTTTTTTTGGTAACACCAGGCACATTAGATGTTATAGCTGCATCAGCAATTTCACTCCATGCAAAAATGCTTGATAAGCTCATTGTTGCAGGAGAATAGCTTTTTGGATTCTGCTTACTTGCTTTGAAGGAGGTTAAATATGACTCAAAAAAAATTATGATCTGGTCTAGATTATACCCACGAGTTTTTATTTCACCCAAAACATCATAAATAAATAGATATTCAGCATTTATAATATCTTGTTGTATTAAAATCAATGCTTCTGTTGCATTACTTGCATTTCTTTTAATAAATAATGCTTTAGCAATTCTTCGCTTATATTCAATAATAAGATTTTTCAACCAGTTATATTGTTCATCCTTGTTATCAACTGCTTGAAAATAATTTTCTGCTGCATGTAATAAAGGGTTGCAATTTCTCCATTCTTTATATTGTTTTACTGTTTTTAAAAAGCTTTGAGTACTTGTCAAGTCTTGACTATTCAATTCTAAGAATTGTTTATAACAATCCTCATCATTTAAATGCTGGATAACTTCAAAAAAATCTTCATTAGTCGTTTCAATTGTTGTACTTAACTCCATGCTGTCCGTTGTTGTTTGTAATGCTGAAGCATATTTAATGCAGAATGCACCTAATCTGGCCCAATTACTCAATTGACCATCAAACAATACGTTCAGCCTAAGCTGAGAATCTCGTATTTTTACTTCTATTCCTTTAATTGCTAGCGTTAAAACTATCTGCCCAATTGGAACTGTTTTATGTTGGTTATTTGCAATAAAAAGCGCTGCTTTAACCGAAGCAGCATCTTCATCATCATCTAAAAAAGTATCATCTGCGTGTCCGACTGCTCTTGAAACACTGACAACAGAATGATTTAAAGCACTCGTTTCTACCTCCTCCCTTTGTCTCAAAGAATCAGTACCGTTTGGGAAATCTCCACTAGAACAATAAGCCAGTGGCACTGTGATAGTGATTACATTAGAACTGTAATCGGAGCTCTGTTCTGAAATAAGTACTTGGGGAAAAGATGAATGAGGATCATTATAATCTCTATTTTCGAACTTAGTTTGAAAGTAAATAGGCACAGAATGAAACAACCCATAGCGCGTATTTTTTAAAAAACAAAAAATAATTTTTTTAATCTGAGAACCATCCACTCCTGCGGCGCTATCTTCATTCTCTTTAACCTTAATTTCGCTATAATCTTCGAAGTCCGAATTTGCCTTCTGCGCATCAGTATAATCTCTCTCTAAGTTTTCAAGAGAAATAGTTGAAGTATCTAGCCCCAGTAGATCTTTTCCCGTTAATACAAATATCATCTATTATATTCCTAAATCAAAGGTTGTTTTAGATCAGAATTTGACGCACGAACAACATGAGTCATTTCTTGCGAACTTGATAACCCTTCCGCACTCTTACCACTGTTATACCATTGAGAGAACTGTGCTATACTCACCCTCGCCTCATCATAACGCCTAGTCATGAACGATTTTTTAGGCGTTTGTCTTCGAGGTAATTTTAATCGTTGCTCCTCAACTCTTGCCCAATTTTGAACACACGCCCAAACATGGTCATCAACAGTCACCCCCTCAGGAATCTCACGTAAAGAGTCAAAACTGGCTTCTAGTGGCGTTTTGGGAGTCCCATTTTGTCTGAAATATTGAAATAAACCTTTAGGCTGCGATTTAAAAGGAGTTTTATATGGGGACATAAGCCTTGGCAAAGGAGACTTTATTCCTGGTGTAGAAGAACCCTCAGCTAAGATACTAACATCGACAGCTAAATCTTTCTCTTCCTCTACAGCTTCTGCCTCTATTAGATAAGATTGACTTCGTTGGTCATATTTATATCCCATTGCCTCAAGTAAATCTACAATCGTTAAATGTTGATTTGAAGGATAAAAGTGATGAATATTATTTGCATCCATAATAACATCTCGAAGAAGATCTCTAAGATATCCCATGTTACTCAGTATGAGTAAATCACGTCTGTTTAATGTTTTTCCTTGAAATAAGAGATTTAACGCTTGAAATTTACTTGTTTTGCTTGGAGTGCAACAACAAAATAACTGCCCAGCAGTAGTAATAAACTCCGGTTTATCCATTCTCTGTAAAACATAAATAATAATTGCTCGTCGCGTGGACGCCCATAGATCTGATTTTTTCCAAAAGCTTTCGATTTCACTTTTCTCTGATGCTTGCTCCAAATATCTAGTGGAAAAACTTCGCATTCTTGATAATTGATAAAGATCCATATTTTCTATGATTTCCGTCAACATATGAATATTTAGCTCTTCATTTCCTGAGGTTGTTATTTTTGCAACGGGATAAATAGAACCAAACTTACAAATCAGTAACCTCTCTCCATTACTACAATTTTTGACTATAAAATCCGTACCTAAAGCATTTAATGTATACTCGCCCTCTGTTTCATTAAATACAATTTTTCCTTTTAAAAAGTATTTATCCTCAAGAAGCTCTGCAAATGTTTTGGCCTTATCTGAATGAGAAAAAGTGAAAACTTGTTCATCTAACAAAGAACGAATCTCATCATGCTCTTCATCTGAAATTGAAAGTATACCATTCGTAACCTGAGCTAAACTTTTAAAAGGAAAAACAAAAAATAGACTTTTTTCATTCGTTAATCCCTCTAATACAAATTCTGTATCAGTGGTGCTCAATATATATTGCCCATTTTCTTCTGTGAATTTTGTTTCAGAATTAATTGTTTTTATAATCAGATTTATAAAATCTTTCTCTTTTTGGCTATCTTTTAATTCTTCAGGTATTTGAAACACCATTCTTTTTTGTAAACACTTTTTTAATTCCTCAATACTCGTTAAGAATACTACCAGTTCAGTCGGTGAGGATCGCGCTTGCTCCTCAACTGCGATAGGAACTCCCAGCAATTCTCGATGAAAGAGCCATCTTCTATTACTATCAGTATATATATAAAAATCCCTAGCTGATTTGAACGTTAAGGTATAATTGAACCCTGTCCCATCTGCTATATGTGCTAACTCCAAACCAAGTGTTTTTATGGAGTTTGAAACTTTCTGTATATCAGATGCGATAATCCATCGATTATTTTTTTTTACTCTTTCTAGTCCTCGAGAGTTTCGATCTCTTTTATCATGGTTTTTTGTTTGCTTATTGAACAATAGACTCCCCCTCAACGGAATAGCTGGAGCACCTATTAACTGATGCAGTCTATCAAGATTGTTATGATAAATATCGAGTTTTTGTCCTCCAGATTTATCTATTGAAATGCAAGCAAGAACTAAATTGGGATGTTCTCTATGGCATAACTTATAACCACCTCTTTCTTGTTCTAATATTGAGAAGCTTGAATTATTTTCATTATCAACATCTAGAATATATGACGTTTTATTATTAATTCTTTGTTCCTCAATGTTAAGAGAAAACCAATTTCTTAAAAATAAAACAAATGCTTTGATTTTTTCGTTATAGCGTTCTTTCTCTGGATAATCTTCTTTCCTAGAATCAATCTCTTCTAAAGGCATGAAGAATTTATCTACTCGAACATTATTTGGCAGGACATAAAGCATAAGCAACTCGACTAATAAAATGAGGTAAAAAATTTAAATGCAAAAACATGAAGCCCATTAGATTCTTAAATCTCGACTTGAGAACCTAATTGGATTACTTGGTCACTGGGCAAATGAAAATAATCGGCCATATTACGTTGGTTACGTACTAAAAAAATAAAGACTCGTTTTCGCCACCTGCTCATACCGCGTCTTCTTTTGCTTAAAATAAGATTTTCATAGCTAAGAAAAAATGAAGGCTTTTCTTCTTTGAAGACAAAACCTTTTTGTTCACATAGTCTCAATACTTTTAAAATATTTTGCTCTTCTTGAAAACCATAACGAACACTCAAACTGTAACAACCGTCTTGAATCAGGTTCATGCTTATTCGTTCAGCATCTGGAACACGCGGATAATCTTCGCTTATTAAATTAATAAAAATGGCTTGTTCATGCAACACATGGTTATATGTTACATTATAAATTAAGGCGTGTGGCACGTGATTGTGCAATTGACAGAAAAAAACAGCCGTTCCAGGCACTCTGACTAAATCAGATTGTTTTAATAAACTTTTAATATAAACATCCAAGTCATCCCGGGTTTTTAAACGGTGCGCTAACAATATGTCTCGCCCCCCCCTCCAAGTACGCATTACTAAAAACATAATGAATGCGCTTCCCAAAGGAAACCAGCCACCACTCATTACTTTTAGTAAACTAGCGGAAAAAAATGCACCATCAACCAATGCAAAAAAGCCGATAATAGTGATGCTCAATGGTAAAGAATATTTCCAATCATAACGAACAATAAAAAAGGATAATATGGTTGTTGTTAACATTGTTCCCGCAACGGCAATTCCATAAGCCACAGTCAAATTAGCCGATGAACGAAAACCTAAAATAGCTAAAACAATAGCAAAGAAAAGTATCCAATTCACTGCAGGCATATAAATTTGTCCCTTTTCTTCCGCTGAAGTGAACTTTACTTGCATACGCGGCAACCAATGCAATTGTATTGCCTGCCAAGTGATAGAAAAGGCGCCTGAAATAACAGCTTGAGAGGCAATAATGGTTGCAATGGTTGCGATAACAATCATAGGATACAAAAACCATGAAGGACAAGCCAAGTAAAAAGGATTACTAATCGCTTCGGGTGATTGAATAAGTAACGCCCCTTGTCCTAGATAATTTAATGCTAATGCTGGAAAAACAAAAAACCAAGCCAATCGAATAGCCTTCCGGCCAAAATGCCCCACATCCGCATATAAAGCCTCAACGCCAGTAAACGCCAGTAAAACAGCGCCTAAAGCCCAAAAAGAAGACCATCCATGCGTACATAAAAACTCAAATGCACACAAAGGATTTAAGGCTTGTAAAATCCGTGGGAAATGAATAATATTTGCTAACCCAATAAGGCCAATAGTCAAAAACCATATAAAGCAAACAGGCCCAAAAAAACGCCCAATAACTTCAGTACCTTTATGTTGCAGCCAAAATAGACCTCCCAATATGACTAATGCAATGGGAATGATATAATTTTCAAATAAAGTTGTTTTAACATTTAAACCCTCTACAGCGGAAAGCACCGAAATAGAAGGCGTTAAAATAGAATCTCCATAAAATAAAACGGCTCCACATAATCCTAGCATAGCAACACATGAATGAAGTTTAGGTTTGCTTTTTATCATCGAAGAAACTAAAGCCAGCAAGGCCATAATTCCTCCTTCACCATTATTGGTTGCACGCAGAATAAAAACAACATATTTAATCGTTACAACAATCATGAGCGCCCAAAAGATACAAGAACACTCGCCTTTGATGTCACTCTCTGTGAGCAATATGCCATAATCTAAGTTGAATGTGCCCTGTAGAGCATAAAGAGGGCTTGTACCTATATCGCCAAAAACTACGCCAAGTGCAAATAATGCCAATCTTGATTGTGTTTTTAAATCTGAACTCATTTTTAAAAGGCCCTTTTAGGAGTTAAGAACGAAAAGAAAAAGGTTTAATTGCTCGCTCTAAACAAATAACCACAATAATATATAAACCACCTACACAGCCAAATAATACCTGACTACTCATAAAAGTCAAACAACAACTACCTATAATTGGACCGAGACCTGCTCCAACAAAAGATAAATTAAATGCGCCAAAATACGTAGCTCGGATTTCAGGAGGAGCAATTTGCGCAATTAAAACATTACCCATAGGAGATAAAAGAATTTCGCCTAATGTTATTAAAAAAATACCGATAGCCAGTCCTCGCGATGATAAACAAGCCGCAATAACCCAAAATCCTGACATTAATAATAATGACGATGCGCAAATCAATTTTTTGTGCGAAAATTTTCGTGTAACATGTGCTATAGGCAATTGTCCTATGACAATGACAACCGTATTAATCACCCAGATCATTGCGAATAAAAAAATAGATTGTTTCGGAAAAGTACGTGCTAAAATCTGTGCTAGGGTTGTATCCAGCTGAATGTAAGTTATCCAATATAAAAAAAATGCCGCGGTTATCCAGAGTAATGAGGGGTCACGTCCTAACGTCAACAAAGTAGATTTTAAGGTTAATGGCATTTTTCCAAATTCCTGAGAGTGAAGCCTCGTATGCGCTTTAATTTCTAAGAAGCGCCACAACACGATAACACCTATAAGGCTCATTATTGCTGACAGATCAAATAAAACTTTTGAGTGGGATGCGGCAAAAAAAGCACCCACAATGGGGCCAATAGCAGCAGCAGCATTAATAATCATAAATCGCAAATGAAACACAATATGTTGAATTTCTTTAGAAAAATTATCTGCCACATGGGCTTGCATCGCGCCCATAAATGTTGCATCAGCCAATCGTAATACAATATTTAGCGAAAGATAAATCCAAAAACCATCCCCCCATGCAATACCTAAATTTGCTAAAAAAAGTACTACATAAGAACATATCATTGCCCTTTTTTTACCAAATTTATCCGTCAAAAATCCTGACCATAAATTCAATAGAGAAGCAACTAAAGGCCCCGCTGCTGCAACAATTCCAATTTCAATTGGTGAATATCCCCGATAGTACAGATAAAAACTAAAATAAGGTACTGTGATAAAGAAACCTACTTTAACAAAAAACATTAATGCCATTAACAGCCAATTGTCTTTGTCAAATTCTTTTAATGCTAGTTCTAATGTATCAAATTTCATATAAACGTTAATGCTAAAATTGTACTCACAGCGAATGACTTTTCGGCGAGGTGCGAACGAAGCAGACGACGGAGTGTACGACTAGTACATGACCGAAGTCGATCCAGTTCGCAACAAAAACGAAAACTCATTCGCGAAGAGTACGTCTTTGGCGATCCCAGAGATAATATAATACTGGAGGCAAGGAAAATACTAAGATCCCTACTATTAATATTGCTTCATAGATTTCGATACTTGGCAGAGGTAAGTCTTTGGGAGGAATAAAACTTAAGGAGAATGCAATAAGACAGCTTATCATTCCTAATCCTGCTGCGACCCAAATACCCCATTGGCCACCAGGAATTTTATATGCTTTTTCAGGAACGGGGGCAGGATTTTTATAGCGTAGTCTTATGGCTGCTGCAAACATAAACATATAAAATAATAATGCCAGCTCGGAAGTTAAATTACTTAAAATCCAATAAGCAGTGTTTAACGAGGGAAAAGTGACGAAAAAAAGTGTCATCAAACAAACCAGAACAGCTTGAATCCATAAAATGGTACTAGGTACTCCTCGTTTATTACGTCTCGCCCATAATGCAGGAGCATAACCTTCATCCGCAGCAACCGCCAATCCTTTTGTGGGCCCAATGACCCACGCAGACATTCCGCCAAATCCTCCTAAAATAATGGCTATCAACGCTAAAGGTAACAACCATCCAAGATGCAATTTGTGTAAAAACAAACTAAACGCCTGATCCAAACCACTAATAATACTCAATGAATCATGCGGAACAATAATTGCAACCGCCAATGAAGCAGTCATTACCGTTAACATGATTAAGATAGACGAATATAACAATGATCGTGGATAATCTCGTTGCGGATTTTCGACTTCTCCCGCATGCACGGCAGACATTTCTAATCCAAAAAGACTAAATAACACAATAACAAAAAAAGCCAGATTATTTTCCTTCCATGGAGCAGGAAAAAAAGCTTCTGTGGACACGTGAATTGCCAGCCCGTGTCCTTGAACGAGCCAATAAATTCCTAATCCGCTGATAGCTATCATTGGCAATAATGTACCAGCAATCGCGCAAAGAGTACTGATTCCGCCAGAGATTTTCATGCCAAAGCAATTTGATAGTGTTGAAAGAAGAAATAAAAAAAGGACTGTTCCCAACATAAAGACGGGGTTACTCTCTAAAGCAGGATCAATGAGATATGCAATATTTGCAGCAATAAACAACAAAATGGTGGGATACCAAAAAACGTTGTAAATCCACTGTAACCAAATGGTCAAAAAGCCAAAAGGGGCGCCAAAAGCACGTTCAACCCATACATAAACCCCTCCAGTTTTAGGATGATGCGTCGCTAATTCTGCTGTCACAAGCGCGCAAGGTAACATAAAACCAATAAAAGCTAAGAAGTAATAAAAAGGAATACCTAGACCGTAAATAGCATTACTTGAAAGATTTCTCAAACTATCAATTGCAATCACGTTAATCATGACCAGCAAGAAGACAGACAGTGGTTTCTTGTTATTATTGTCCCAATGCATCAATATTTTTCACATCTGTTAGTTGAATCGAATTATTTATGACCACCGAGGTGCCATCTTGTAATTTCATCTGCCCAGCACTCACCACAAGATCGCCCGCTTTAATGCCACTTAAAATAACTACCTGATCACCTTTTCTTTCACCGGTTTTCACAAACTGCCGATATACTTTTAATATAGGCTTTTTGTCTTTATCTTTCCCTTTCTGTTTAATGATATAAACAGAATCTCCATAAAGAGTGTACGCTACCGCGGTTAGTGGTAACACAATGGCTTTCTGCTGCTCAGGTAAAACAACATTTACTTTGGCAAACATTCCTGGAACAAATAAAAAGTGTCCTTCTTGTTCTGCATTCTTAACAATTGCTTGTACTAACACATTGTGTGTATTCACATCAACTTTTGAATTAATTGCACTTATTTTTCCTTCAAACGTTTTACCTTTAATAGAATCGACCATAAACTGTACAGGTTGTCCCACATACAATGTGGGCAAATTTTGCTCCGGCAAATAAAACTGCAAATAAAGCGGATTTAAAGACTGTAAAGTAACAATTCTTGTTTGACCTGGATTAATATACTCCCCCAAACTGACTTGACGAATACCTAATTTCCCATCAAAAGGCGCTGTTATATGCTTTTGCGCAATTAACGCTTCTGTTTGTTGTACGGATGCCAATGCACTATCTAAATCTGCGCGTGCTTTATCCATATCCGAGCTAGAAGTAGAACCGGTTTTAATTAAATTTGACTGTCTCCGAAAATTCAGTTGCTGTAAAACAAGATTTGCCTGATTATTTTTTAATGATGCTTGTTCGACACTATCATCAATAATAATAAGCGGATCTCCCTGCTTCACCATCTGTCCAGACTTAAATAAAATGTGTTGGACAACACCTGCAACTTGTGAGTTTACCTCAATACCTTCAATAGCAACAAAATCACCCACACTTTGTAAAACAGGTTGCCAATTTTTATATTCCGCTTTAACCGAGGACACTGTAAACGCAGGCGCTTCCATATGCGACAAGTAGCGTTGTATCATAATATCGCGAACAATGTTATACACAATCAATCCGCCAAACACAACGACAAGAATAATAACCAAAACTCCCATGCGATTTGGCTTGAGGAACTTCAACTTCTTGAGAATAACCATAAAATTTTTCAAACGCTTAAAATTGCTAGATTTTATCATTAAGAAAAAGCAAATACCACAAGAAATCATTTTAATCAGGGCTAACGCGTCTAAATTCTTGTAAAATAAAGGCCTTTAGCACATAAAACATTAAAATTTTTGTTCAAATTGCCAATGAAATCGCTAAACGTAGGGGTAGGTCTTGTGCCTACCCGCCAATATTGATAAAAACTGTGCATTTTCGGGCGGGCACAAGACCCGCCCCTACAAAAACCACCTACAAACCTTGATTTTATTGGAATTTATACGCGTTCACCCTGATCATTTTAATTAACGCAAATTTAATACTAAATTAATAAATTTTAGTTAATATACCCACCAAAGATAATAGAAAAAAAGTTAATGGCAGCTCCTTTTATGGTAAAAGCGTCTTCCATTTACTCATAAACACGCACACCATAAGCGTAAATTTTTCAAGGACAAACAACAAATAAACTACTTTCTCGCAAAGCGTACTCGCTGAGTATACTACCCCAAAGTAAAAGCATACGCTTCTAAACCCTATTGTGCCGTCACAGTTTTTCACTCTTGCTCCTCACATACTTCTTTAAATACAGATAACGCATTGAGTGTGCTTGGAAATCCCACATAAATCACCAAATGTTTTATTTTTGACAAAATTTCGCTTTTTGTTACGCCCGCTTTAAGTGCCGCTGCAAAATGGCCTTTTAATTGGTTTTTTGTATCTTTTTGTGTGATTAAACTTGAAATAACTACAATTTCTTTTATCTTTAAACTCAATGTTTTATCGCTATAAATATCATAAAAAGTTCCTTTCAGAAGATTGAAAAAATCTGGTGATATTTCATTCAATTTTTTTTTCCATATTGCTTGAAAGTTCTTCTCCAAAAACTTGACTCATTAGTTCGAACCCTTGTTCTTCTCGATTCATAAAATATACCCGTTTATTATTTTTATAACAACACAAGCTTGCGGCAACCAGGTGAATATGACAAATCCACAGTTTTTTAATTTCAAAATCTACCGACTTACTCAAAAAAATCAATAAACTTTCGTATTTTAGGTTCGATGAATCTATACTTTGTATAAATGTTTGAATCACATCGAGCCTTTGCACGTTCTTGGCTGCAAAAGCTCTAAAGCTAAGTTGAACGTTAGGATGTTTCAGTATAAGTAAACGCATCTGTTGCTGTTGCTGAACCTGCTGGAGTAGTGACAGTAACATCCACAGCTCCTGCAATATGCGCCGGTGTTATAGCCGTGATTTGTGTATCACTATCAATCGTATAACTGCTCGCATCCGTGCCACCAAAAGTTATTCCAGAACTCCCTGTCACACTGGTAAATCCTGTACCTATAATCGTTACCGTTGTTCCGCCATGAATGGTGCCTGAACTAGGACTGATGCTGGTTATAGTAGGAGCTCCAATATAAGTAAATTGATCAGCTACACTAGTGCTGCTTGTACCAGTAGGGTTCGTGACAGTGATATCCACAGTATTTGCTGAATTGGCAGGTGAAACAGCTGAAATTTCTGTATCACTGATGACATTAAAACTTGTGGCCGATTGATCTCCAAAATTTACTGCAGTTGCGGATGTAAAATTTGAACCTATAATGGAGACCAAAGTTCCTCCCGTTGTTGAACCATAGGACGGTTCTATTGAATTCACTGATGGAGCAGCAACATAAGTATAACCACCAACCAATTCAGCTACTCCACCAGAAGTACTCAAACTCACATTGACACTGCCTGCTGCATGTGCAGGCGTTACTGCGGTTACTGTTGTATCATTAATAACGTTTACATTTGTTGCATCAATGTTATCAAACTGAACAGATGTTGTTCCTGTTAACTGTGCTCCTGTGAGAGTCACCGTAGTATTACCCTCAATGGAGCCTGAGTCTGGCGATATGTTAGTTAATGTAGGAGCATTCGCTGTTGTATAGGTATAACCTCCGGATAAAACTGTTTCTTGTCCATTTGTATTTTTTATAACAACATCGATATTGGTGGTTTCTGTATTACTCGCCTTTAATGTCTGAGTAGCCGGAGTAAAGGCAGGAACAATCACGGACAACGCTGTTGATGATACTAGTGTTGTACTCGCAGGCATGTTATCAAATGTTACGGAAACCCCTGGTAAAAAATTTGTTCCATTTATTGTAATAGTATTACCGCCTATATACGGCCCCGTATTAGGTGAAATACTACTTGCCATCGGCGCGTTAAGATAAGTGTTTTGCTCTGCTATGGCTAAGACGCGATCCATGTATACAGCGGGCGTTCTGACCCAATCTACTAAATCAGGCAATATGGGGGCATTCTGCATTGCATAAGCAGGTGATGTACTGCTTTCATCCGATAAGAACGCAATTTCAAGTCCAATATTATTGCTATCGGGTGTTTGATTATGTGACACCAATCTCCCTCCAAAGAGGGACAATCTTAAACCAATCATTTTGCCAGCCTCAGGTGCCCAAGAAAGCGTGCCACCATAGGTATTATAAATAGCACGTATTTCCGCTTTGCCCGAAACTTTCATACGATTAGTAATCACTTGATTAATTTGGAGAGAGCCTCCCGCTCCTACATTATTGTCACTAGAAACCGAACTAAACTCTGTATTGTAATGCACATCATCATAAAAGAATTTAGCACCCAATCCAGTGTTAAGGCACATTAGTTGATTGTGAAGCCGTCGTATTATAGGGCGTTAGGGTAGAAGCTAGCGCAAAATTTATCTGCAAAAAATAAGTAATCATGACAATGACAGTCATTATTTTTTTATCATAGAAGGCTCTACCTAAGAATTTTTTAATTAAGAACAGTTTTGCGTGATGCTATTTGAAATTCATTTATAAATCAATATTAGACTGCTTTTGAAAACCCAGAGCCGGTACGTGCATTTTATCGCAGAAAAAAGTATACTTTCGAATCTTTTTTAAGAAAAGGCGAATATTATTTGCCCCTACAGACATTTTTCAGAAATGGGTATGATTAATGAGCATGACAAAAATAGCCAGCTGGAACGTAAACTCTATTCGAGCTAGATTAGATGCAGTACTACCTTGGATTCAAGAACATCAACCAGACGTACTCGCTATTCAAGAAACTAAAGTGGAAAATAGCCAATTTCCTGCAGCGGCATTCGAAGAGCTTGGTTATTATGTAACGTTTCATGGACAAAAATCATACAATGGTGTTGCAACTATTAGCAAAAGCCCTTTAGAGAATGTTTGTACTTCGTGGCCTGGAGAACATAATGACACAGAATGTCGATTATTAGCAGGAACGTTTAATGGTACGCGTATTATCAATGTCTATGTTCCCAATGGACAAGACGTTACCTCTGAAAAATATACTTATAAGTTAGAATGGTTGAAACGTTTTCGTGATTTTGCAGCTGATGAACTACAGCATTATTCTGAAATGATTTTATTAGGCGATTTTAATATTGCGCCTCAAGACGAAGATGTTTATGATCCGAAAGTTTGGCAAGGTTGCGTACTGGTCAGCGAGCCTGAACGCCACGCGTTACAACGCCTTTTCCACTTAGGTTTTCAAGACAGCTTTCGCTTATTTGACCATCCCAAAGAACAATACAGTTGGTGGGATTATCGGGCAGCCGCTTTTCGACGCAATATGGGACTACGTATTGATTTAATTTTAGTGAGTTCTTCTTTAGCTAAACGCTGTATTCAAAGTGAAATTGATAAAAGCCCTCGAGGAAAAGAAAAACCTTCCGATCATACCCCTGTCTGGATTAACTATAAACCGTTGGTCAACGATGAATAAAAATCTACGAGAATGTCCTATTGGCGTATTTGATTCAGGTATAGGCGGAATTTCAGTTCTAAGTGCTCTAAAAAAACGTCTTTCTCTAGAGTCCTTTGTTTATCTGGGTGATATGGCACGCGTTCCTTATGGCACAAAAAGCAAACATACGGTAGTTCGATATGCTATTGAAGCCGCTAAAATTCTATCGCAGAAAAACATTAAACTTTTAGTCATTGCATGCAATACTGCGACCGCTTTGGCTTTACCCGAGGTTCATCAAGCCATTGGCATTCCTGTGATTGGTGTTATCGAACATAGCGCTGAAAAAGCCTGTCAGGTTTCTCAAAAAGGCCATATTGCCTTAATTGCGACAGAAGGAACCGTCGCGTCAGGAAGTTACGAACGTGCGGTTGCTAAATTTTCCCCACAAACCCATGTCACAGGGAAAAGTTGTGGCTTATTAGTTTCTCTTGCTGAAGAAGGTTTTTTAGACCATCCGGCTACAGAACTCGTGGTACATGAATATTTAGATCCCTTATTTTCACTTCCCAACACCCCCGATTGCTTGATCTTAGGATGCACGCATTATCCTTTCTTAACCCCTGTCATTCAACGCGTAGTAAATAAACGAATGGTTATTGTCGATCCAGCGGAAGAAACCGCGATTGAAGTACAAAAATGGCTAGTTAACCATCAAATGAATACTCTGAATCCAGAGCGCGCTGGCTGTGTAGAGTATTTAGTCACAGATGCAAAAGCACGTTTTTTACGACTTGCTCAACTTTTTTTAGGCGAAATTATTGCCGAAGAATCTGTCACTGCTTTTGATTGGTAAAATTTTTACATTAAAAACTATCATCCTAATTTATTTTATTTTGTACTTCCTGTGCTATGTTGTGACCAGCCTCAGTCCCTAGCTGTTCGAATACTTCTACTCTAGTAGAGTTTCTGTTTCTCCACGCTCCAACCAAGAGCTGAGCATATTTAATATCCTGCTCAGACGGTATCGTTTCAATATCATAAAATTCCTCATCATCAATATCATCGTTATTGCCTGCGCCCTCAGAAGATAATACACTTTCAACAACCTGTTGCTGAACGTCTAACTGTGATTGCACGAGAGGAGGCGCACTGGGAGCAAGCCTGCTTAACTGCCGAGATAACACATCTTCCAGATTTTTGAGTAGTTCAATATCTTTTTCTGTTCTACAAGTTATCTTATATTGCTCCTTTATTTCCTTTAATTTTTGTTGCCAACTCAGTACTTCTTGATAGTTGTTACATAAAGGTGTTCTATCCATCAAATTACGCACAAAAACCAGCGAAAAATACGGAACATAGTTTGTATATTTTTCAGGAACAAAAAGTATTCCTATTGCAGCAGCAATATTATTTTCTTCTATTGCTTTTCGTAAGTCTCTCATATTATTTCCTTGCTTTAGAACATCTAAAGACTTAAAAAGGGAACTCTCAAAACAAATCTCAGCATACCAACGCAAATCAAAAACATGTTGTGGAAAAAACTTTGACACTTTTTCAATGTTCTTCAATCCGCTTATACAATCTTCTAAAAATTTCTTTTTTTCTAAAAAAATTTGACCGGCTGCTTGCAGTCTTTCGATGTCATCCCTCCATGTCGTTATATCTTCCTCATAACCAGAGGTAGACCATTTACCGCCCTGTTTTTTTATAATCTGTACTTGCTCTTTTACAGCGCCGCTTTTTTGGTTTTCTTGTTGTCTATTATTTTGAGTTTCAACAATCGTCTCAGGCTCAGGAACTAGAACTGCCTCCGCAAATAAACTTTCCACAACAAAAAATTATTTTTGCTTGACTGCTTGCCAATCAAAAGCTGTGCTTTTGATTGGGATGAACAAACACTACAAGAATTAACTTTTGAAACAAAGCCTATGCCGCAAATGAGTTCATTACTCAAACAACAATGGAACAGCAGAAATGCTTCTCCACAAAAAGTATCGCCTTCTACTGCAACATTCGATTGCGTTTCAACAAGACCTTCTTCTGCTATTTATCTGAACTAATTCCTAGATCTTTCAACTGCTCCACGTCAACAGGTGCAGGTGCATCTGTTAATAAACATGTAGCTGCTTGAGTTTTAGGAAACGCAATGACATCGCGAATAGAGGTTGAACCTGCCAACAACATAGAGAGTCTGTCCAATCCAAACGCAATTCCTCCATGAGGTGGACATCCATATTTTAACGCCTCTAAGAAGAAACCAAATTTTTGATAAGCTTCGTCATGATTCATGCCCAAAACATTAAATACCGCTTCTTGCATGTCCATACGATAAGTACGTAAAGATCCTCCACCAATTTCGCATCCATTTAACACTAGATCATACGCATGTGCTTGTACTTTAGCCGGATCCATGGCGCGCAATTTTTCAGAATCGGTTTCACAAGGAGCCGTAAAAGGATGATGTGCCGCTTGCCAACGACCTGATTCATTTTGCTCAAACATAGGCCAATCGACAACCCATAGCAGCTTCCAGGTATTTTCTTCAATCAAACCATGATCATGTCCTAGTTTTAAACGCAGTGCTCCCATGGAGTTATTGACAATTGACGCTAACCCTGCACCAAAGAAAATAATATCGCCGGTCTCTGCCGCTGTTTTTTCAACAATAGCCAACGTTATTTCTGGCGATAAAAACTTTAAAATCGGTGATTGTAACCCTTCCATACCTAACGATTTATCATTCACTTTCAGATAAGCTAATCCTTTAGCGCCGTACTTTGTTAACCATTGCGCATAATCATCGAGATTTTTTCGACTTAAACTCGCTCCATGAGGTAACTTAAGGGCTATCACTCGCCCTTCAGGATCATTCGCTGCATCGGCAAATACTTTAAATCCACAGTCTTTAACGAGTTCCCCTATATCTACCCATTCTAAAGAAATACGCAAATCAGGTTTGTCAGAACCAAAACGATGCATGGCTTCTGCATAAGACATCACAGGGAAAGATTCAGGTAAGGGAATATCGGAAGTTTCTTTGAAGATAAAGCGAATCATATCTTCCATTAAGTTCATAATTTCTTCTTTGGTTAAAAAAGAAGTTTCAATATCGAGTTGAGTGAATTCCGGTTGTCTATCTGCGCGCAAATCTTCATCACGGAAACATCTTACAATTTGATAATAACGATCAAAGCCTGACATCATCAACAATTGTTTAAACAATTGTGGTGATTGGGGAAGAGCAAAAAAGGATCCTTTATGAGTACGACTCGGTACTAAATAATCCCTGGCACCTTCGGGTGTCGCGCGCGTTAACATGGGTGTCTCAATATCAAGGAAACCCTGACTATCCAACCAAGAACGCATCGCTTGAGTCACGCGAGATCGTAACATTAATTTTTTTTGTAATTCTGGACGACGTAGATCAATATAGCGATATTTATAACGAAGATCGTCATTGACTTGCTGCTGGTCGTCTGGCATAAAAGGAGGAACTTCTGCCGTGTTTAAAATTTCTAACGTTGTTCCTAGTATTTCAATTTTACCTGTCGCCATTTGAGGATTAATCATATCCTCTGGACGTAAGCGAACACTTCCAGTCACTCGAACAACATATTCTGGACGCACTTGCAGTGATTGACTGAAACCAGTAGTATTTTCAGGCTCAAAAACAACTTGAACTAGTCCCGTTCTATCTCTCACGGTCAAAAAAACTAAACCACCCAAATCTCGACGTCGATGCACCCAACCACAAACCATGACAGTTTCATTTGCTAATGATTCATTCACATTAGCGCAATAATGGGTACGCCCCAAAGAAATAGACATATATTTACTCACTCTACAAATAGATCTTGTGCTGAAATACCATGTTTCTGCAAAATTTTTCTTAAAACTTTCAGTCCTTCCACCTGAATTTGTCGGACACGTTCACGCGTTAAACCAATAGCTTCACCCACATCTTCTAAGGTTGATTTGTCATATCCACCTAGTCCATAACGACGCATAATAACTTCCTTCTGATTGTGAGGAAGCTCTGCAAGCCAAGATTCAAGATGAGCTTTAAGATTTTCATCGGTCAAAAGATTCGCCGGATCAGGACTGTTATCATCCGCGAGAGTGCTTAATAAGGATTTATTTTCATCATAATTTGAAACTGAATCAACGGAAACCGTTTTTTCATTCAATTCCAACATTTTTTCAACCACAGTCACTGAGGTATGCATTTCTTGAGCAATTTCTTGTGAAGTTGCTTCATGATCCGACGTTTGAGTAATTTTTCTGGCGGTACGTAAATATCCATTAAGCTCTTTAACAATATGAATAGGCAGTCGAATCGTTCGCGTTTGATTCATAATAGCTCGTTCAATTGTTTGTCGTATCCACCAAGTGGCATAAGTAGAAAATCGAAATCCACGCTCAGGATCAAATTTCTCAACGGCTCGCATTAATCCTAAATTCCCTTCTTCAATTAAATCTAAGAGAGACAAACCTCTATTTAAGTAACGACGCGCAATTTTAACAACTAAACGCAAGTTTGCTTCAATCATTTTTTTGCGTGCTTCTTTATCACCTTTCTGTACAAGACGTGCATAATACACTTCTTCATCTGCAGATAACAAAGGTGTAAAACCAATCTCATTAAGATAAATGTGTGTCGCATCCATGCTCGTATCTAAGGCATCCATTAAAGAGGTTAAATGTGATTCCTCTTCAATTAGCAGATCATCATCCTCAACAAATGCATCCATTTCATCGCTTTTATCCTCGTCCATGGCACTAAAATCTGGCTCAGCATCTGTTATGCTGTCATCAAACTCATCATTTTTGTGTTTGGTCATTGTTTTTTTCACTTATATTATAGGTGTCTTTCTTCAGGTGTGAAGAGTATATTGAGAATAGCACACAAATAGAATACAATAAATATTATGAATACAAATCAACAAAAAACACTTATTTTTACTGACAGCGCTGCCGATAAAGTAGCTGAACTTATTGCTGAGGAAAATAATCTTCAGTTAAAACTACGCATCTCCATTCATGGCGGTGGATGTTCTGGTTTTCAGTATGATTTCAGTTTCGATGAGGCTGTCAATGATGACGATTTTATTTTTGAAAAAAATAATGCCACTTTATTAATTGATGCGATGAGTTATCAATATCTTTCTGGTGCCGAAATTGATTATCGCGACGATTTAGATGGTGCGCGTTTTATTGTAAGAAATCCTAATGCCAAGACCACTTGTGGTTGTGGTTCTTCTTTTTCTATGCCAGATAATGATGAAGATACTGACATGCGTTAAAAAATACTTTTAATAATTTTAATTTTTTATTAATATTTTTTGTTTATAATTCCTCCACTTTAAACAAAGAATGAGAAAAATATGAACACTCCAAGAAATGAAAAGCAAGTGAATGTTGTGGAACAATGGAAAAGAGGGCAAAAACCAGGAATGGAAGAAAAAAAGTGGCCAAGAGGACGTAAGCCAGGAATGTGGGAAAGAGGACTAGAACCAGGGCAAAAAGAACCAGGTTCTCCTTATTTCAGGGACAGTCATCCTCGAACTTTTAAATAATATAAATGCACAACTAATGCTAGATGCCAGTGTTAGCCACTCGCATTAAATTTTTTTCAAAAATAATGTTCGGCTCTTAAGTGGCGCTTTTTTTTCCAATAAAGCTTCTAGAGTCAAGCGTATTAGTTGTTTGGCGTCTTGTAATGTTTCTCTTTTTGAAAAATCATTTTGAGCTATCGCAATCAGTGATTTGCCCTCAAACATAAAAGGTAAATTGGAAGAAGACCATGAGTTCATGGCAAAAAAGCCAACACCTGGACGATAATAATAACGCTTATTTTCTGCAATAGGTTGATGCGCTTCTAATTCTTTTTCTAACGGAATACCATAACCGGTTTCCTGCAACAAATATAATTCAAACAAACGTAGCGTCTTTTCAAAGTGTTTCTCTCGCGATAAATCTTCTAATGTCTTTTGATAAACTTCAAAAACCTCTGGATAAGGATCGTGTTTTCCCAATAACCTGACTAATAATTCGTTGAGATATAAACCACAAAAAAGCCTTGTTCCCTCTAACAGAATAGAGCTATTCCGAGAAATTTCCCATTGATATAACGTAGCTAAATTATGACGGTTATCATATTCAATCCAGAAAGGTTGAAAACATTCAAGTGTCCGTGAGTGTTTATTTGTGCGGACTCCGCGACAAACAGCCGCCACCACCCCATGTTGTTGTGTGAAAAAATCCACGAGGAAGCTGGTTTCACGGTAAGGACGACGATGAAGCACATACGCTAGGTCTTGAATTTTCATAAGTATATACTTTGCATCATCAACCTGTTTTTTTCAATAGACTTACATAATCATTTGAATTGACTCTTAAACCTTGCCATGAAATAATGTAAAAATAATGAAAATTTTCAATCACCCTTTAAATATTCCTAATTTTCTTACTCTTTTACGGATTTTACTTATTCCCATTTTTGTCCTGGCTTTTTACTTGCCGTGGTCATGGAGTCATATTACTGCAGCCATTGTTTTTGCTATTGCGTGCATAACTGATTGGCTAGATGGCTATTTAGCTCGTGTACTTAAACAAACCTCCCTTTTTGGAGCTTTTCTAGATCCTATTGCCGATAAATTAGCTGTTTCCATTTCTCTTGTTTTACTTGTAGGTGAAAATCATTTTCTTTACATGACGCTTCCTGCAGCTATTATTGTTGGGCGAGAAATTATTGTGTCTGGCTTGCGCGAATGGATGGCTGAGTTAGGTAAACGAGCAAGTGTTGCCGTAACCTATATCAGTAAAACAAAAACAGCTATGCAAATGATCGCGATTACTTTATTAGTTGCCTTTAAAGCTGAAACTTCTTGGTTAGGTATTTTGGGTTATGTATTACTCTATATTGCCGCTATTTTAACATTATGGACGATGATCGCTTATTTAAAGTTAGCTTGGCCAGAATTAAATAATCAAAAAACTCTTGACAGGGAAAAATAAGACGTTAAAATATGTGTTCTTCTTAAGCGGGAATAGCTCAGTTGGTAGAGCACAACCTTGCCAAGGTTGGGGTCGCGAGTTCGAGTCTCGTTTCCCGCTCCAGTTAAATTTCATGTCATTATTTAAAAGAAAATTTTTTAAGCTTATTTTATTCTTCTATTGCTACCGCAGATACGCAAGAAGCAAATTCATTACAAACTCTTGAAGCTCAAACACAAGCATTAGAAAAAGAAATTATTTTATTAAAGCAAGAAATTGCTCAATTACAGAAACAGCAACAAAAAACACTCCCTCCTCCATCCATAAATCAAAATACTGACAATAAACATTTTATTCTTGCTGGAATGCCTGCTGTAACTGAACCTTTTGCGGGAAGAAGACCTACATTCTTGCCTGATGGTTTAATCACTTATGGTTCCTTTATTAATCAAGATGTTCGTTACTTGCAGCAACGCCAAGCTATCGAACAATCTTTCGGCAACAGTGATGGCAATATATTATCTTTTTCACCTATGCTAACTTTTAACGGTATCATAGAACCTCTCTTTTATAATCAAAAGTCCTTTTCTGGAGAGAATACAGGAAAAATGACCATGGCTTCATCAGTCATTAATGCTGCCCCTGTTATTAATCCATGGATAAGCGGGGCAGTTTCTTTTGTTTACCCAACACTACCTTTAGCGCAAAACTTAGTTGAAGGAAGTACTCTTTCTGACAATCCGAATCTACTAGTAAGTCAAGCTTTTGTAAATATAGGCAATTTGTCGCAAACTCCTTTTTACATGACTATAGGACAAGAGTATCTACCTTTTGGGCAAGAGTTCTCGAATATGATTTCAATTGCCATGCCAACTACTCTAGGCTCAACCAAATTAATGACGGCTTCCATAGGAAAAACAACAATAAAAGACAACGATTTCTTCGCTACGGCTTACATATTTGACTCGAAAACTACACTCGATAATCGAGCTGCGGGTGGTCTAAATGGCGGGTATAAGTTTTCATCCAAACATTTAAATGTTTCTGGCGATGTTGGCGCAAGCTTAATCAGCAGCATTAGCGATGCGGGTGGTTTCCAAGCAACTGGCGCACCGACAGGAGAGTTTCAAGGTTTTGATTCAAATGCATCAACAGAAGCAGTTGCTCAAGTCCCCGGGATCGATTTCTATACTCTAATCACCGTTGGACCATATAATTTTATCAGTGAATATGTTTCCTCGCTTTATCCGTTTGATTCTACCGCATTAAGCTACAATGGAAATGGCGCTCAACCCTCTGCACTCAACACTGAAATTTCTCGCTCTTTTGCACTTTTTAATCAAAAAGCAAGCTTGGCTTTTGGGTATAGTTTTTCTGAAGAAGCGCTTGCATTACAACTTCCTCGACAAAGCTTCACTACCACGCTCAATATGTCCATATGGCCACATACGCTTCAAGCTATAGAGTTTCAGCATAGTCTAAATTATAAGAGCTCAGATTATGCTTCAGGTATTGGAAGCACTGAAAATACAAACGGAACAAGTACTAGTGCTGATTTTGTAGCCCTGTTAGTCAATGTTTCGTTTTAGAAAAAAGGCGAATAATATTCGCCCGTACAAAAAATTAGAATCTATCGAGCTGTAACACCGCCCATTTCCAGCAATCCAATAACTTCATCAATAGGTCTTTCTGGAAGAAATTGTAATGCCTGGTTTTCTGTTCCCATGATATTAAGCAGTCCCACTAGACTATTTAAACCATGACACACGGCATCTGTTCGCACAGCTGCATCAGCAAAATTACGCATAACGCCTCCCTCGGCCATTGCAGGATTCTTAATGGCAAACATATTTTCAGGCGTATAGACATTTTGAGCTAACCAACGACTTGAATGAATAACAAAGCGCTTATACGCACTACAACCTGACATTTTTTGCGCTTTACAAAATGGATAAAAGACGGTCATCACTTCATTGACCCAACCATTGCCACTTGTGGTAATAATATCCATAAGACGTCCTTCATTGAATGCATCCCAAGGCGCTTGAATTTGATGATTAACCAACTCATTTGCGC
>JAJZTL010000122.1 GCA_021848965.1 Pseudomonadota bacterium | reverse complement strand
ATTAGGTGAACGAAGCTCTGCCATGATTTGTGCTTCTTTAGCAAACTCTTCTGCAGCTTCTTTGGAAATATTGTCCATCAAGAGTTGCTTGACAGCAACATCATTGTGTAAATAAGTACCTCTGTAAACAACTCCAAAGCCGCCTTTGCCTAATTCTTTATCAAGTTTTAGCTCTGAGTGTTTAATAATGTAGGATGATTGGCTCAGCATATGGTCTCCCCTTAATGATTAAATTGACGGCTCTCTGCTTTATAAGCAGTTTTGGATTGTAAGAAGGCTTCAAGCTTTTCACATTTTCTCTTGGCCTCGCTATTGTGAACCGCAAGCTTTTGGTACCAAGTGAGGGCTTCACCCACGTTTTGTGGAATACCATCGCCATACTCTAACATGTTGGCTACATTGAAGATGGCTCTTTCATGACCCTCTTTGGCCGCTTCTACTAAAAGGGCATAAGCTTTAGGCTTATCTTGCTGAAGTCCTGCAGCGGGTACGCCTTGCAAATAAAAGTTGGCAAGATTGGTCTTTGCTTTCACATACTTTTTAGTGGCCGCTTTTTGATAACTTTGGAAGGCAGTGGTAAAATCTTTTTGTTTCTCTTCTGCCTGACCTTGTAAATAATACTGCTCTCCAGTTGGGGAACTAGGGCGAGGCTGATACGCTTCTAGTTTACCAACAATGGTTTTCATGGATGGGCGTTTTGAAGGGTCTACCTGCCAACAGCTTCTGATTATCTCTGCAAGTTCTGAGGGGACAGAACTTGGAATAGCTTCTCTTTCTCCTTTATTGGCATAATCTATGAGGTTACCTTGTAAAGGTTTAGCAGATTGACCGGTTGCTATTTCCCATAACACGACTCCAAAGCTATAAATGTCTGAGGCTTCGGTATAATGACCTTTTCTGATAAAACATTCAGGCGCTTGATACTGTAACGCTTTAGAGCGTTCATGGGTCGTTTTTACACTGGCTGCATGCGTTTTAGATAATCCAAAATCTGCAAGTTTAGCCGTTCCTTTATCGATTAAGATATTAGCGCTTTTAATATCCCGATGTAGAATTTGATGAGAGTGTAGATTGTTTAACGCTCTTGCAATATCTAAACTTAAATCTCTTTGCTGCTCTAAAGGTAAAGGACCCTTATTTAATAATACACTTAAATCTTCTTGCATTAATTCCATTACCATACAAGCTCTCTCTTCTTCTAAACAGGCTCCATAAAAGGTAACAACATTAGGATGATGAAGCTTACTGGTAATAGCAACTTCTCTTATAAATTGCTGGACTTCAGACTCGCTTAACTTGCCTTCGAGTATTTTAATAGCCACCGGCTTATCTTCCCATTTACCGGCATACACTTTAGCAAAAGAGCCCGCTTTAATGAGTTTTTCAAATTTAAGTTCATGCGCAGGAATATGAAGGCGCTCTAAAGCCGTGTTTTGCGAAGGCTTGGCGTGGGTTAACTGCGCCATTTGTGCTTTTATAGAAGCTAACTGTAATAATAATACTTCGTGCCTCTCTTGCTCTTTTAATTGTAAATCTTGTATTTCTTCTAAATTTCTTTGATTCAACTCAACGATTAGCGCTTGGTTATCTTTAATAAATGCCGCATCCTTTTGTTGTGCTTCTTTATCTTCTTCACGGTTAAATATTTGTTGAGCAACAAGACCTAAGCTTAATTGTTGTACCGACTTTTGTAATTCTGCATTTAATTCTTCAAACTGTTCCTTATAGTTACCGGCCTTTAAAATCCAGCGATACCAGCGGCTTGCTTCAGAGAACTTCTTTATAAACTCCAAGCATTGCTTTAAGTTGTCCAATAAATCATTGAGGGCTTTTTGGTAATGGCTCATGTTTTCAATTTTGCCTAAGCCTCGAACAGATTGTTCAATAATCTTGACGCGTTCGGCTAACTTTGAACACTGCTCTTTATTGGCTTTTACCAATTGCACCTGGTCATAAATTAATTTAGCAACGGTATAAATATTTTCTAGTGCTGATTTTACATCTAGCATGTTTAACCCCTGGTGATAAAATTTCCAAATGTGGTCTTAAAAAAAAGAATTTGGAAGAGCGTGCCGCTTGCTTAGTTTGGGTTTTAGTCCAATACAGTTTTAGCCGTTGAGCTAGGTAAAGGAAAGAATAAAAAAAGGTACGGTAAAGGTTGCTCATTAGTTTTAGATACACTTTGTCATAACTCCTTTTCTCCCTATTACATTGTCATTTTTATATTTTTCATGATATTGCAGATATTTTATCCAAAAGTCAACGGGGGTGCCACGGATAAGCGACTTGACCGATCTAATTAGCACTCGAGTTGACCGATGGGGATAATACACCTTTAGGAGGTGTGTTATGAAGAAAACTAAACTCATCGAAGGGCTATTTAACATGAAATTTGAGGATATTTATGACCAATTTCAAAAGAAAAGGTTAACATGTGGGGAAGCGGCAGAACTACTTGGAGTGTCCATTAAAACTTTCTTTCCACGTCACCGTTATATTTAGGTGATTTAGGAGGTAATACAAATAAGGCAATCCCTTTTCCTTCAGCCTTTTAACTTCACTGGCTGGTACCACATTGTCATCCGATTTAACTCCCATAAAACTTCCGTCCAGAGCATTTCTTCTCCACCTTATCAGAGAGCTAATCCTCACGTTATGCCTTCTGGCAACCACAGCCACATTTGCCCCAGGTATTAGACTTTCTTGCACAATTTCCATTCGTTTAGCGGCAGATAGATATTTTCTTGGGCCACGGATCGTTTCAATTACTGATACTTCGCTCATTTAACTTCCTCCTCTTCAAAGGTTTAAATAAGTGGTCCTGTTTTTCAGGGGGCGGCTAGAGATGACACCTCTTGGCTCAGTACAGATTCAAGAAAGAAAAAAATTGCACAGTATGAAAGAGCTGCAAAAATAATTTGCTTTCACTTACATTCCGCACCATGCCAACCAATTTTTTTGATTTAACACCACGTCTTCAGGCTGTAATTCTGTAGGGATGTCATAAATTTTCTTCGCATTATTACCAAAAAAACTGATAATCTTTTGATGTAGTGGATGTACGTTAGTAATTATCCACTGCAACTTCATATTTTGTGTGATTTCTACAACAGCAATCGAAGCCATGATCGAAAAAATCCATTGCGCTGTTGGGTTTTGTATTGGTTTACCAAGTTGGTTCGGAAGATGATCACCATTTTCCTTCAAATAATTACGTAACTTATATTGCGCAAAGTTATACACTATTAAACAAAGCGTCATAACCATCATCAGTGCCCCAATCCTGCTTTGCGTTTTCAAAAAAACACTATCAAGCTCAAATGCATCATTTTTAATAAACTTAAAACCAGCTTCTATATGGGTCTGTTCTTTATATTGTTTTAATATTTCTTCATCCCTAATTTGAATTTTATCCAAAATGTTGGTAGCCAATATGAAACGTCCAAGTCTATTCATATACGCGCAAACCTTTTGTAAACAACTCGCAATGGCAGCTGATATTTTATAATGATAACCACTAGGCTCCGTGTGTGCTTTGGGGCGACCCTTATTCGGATAATGAGGAATCTTGATAACCTCGCCAACCACTTCAAAGTATTTTAATTTTTTATTTAGCTCTTTTAATGCTGATACCGCGTCTGTTTCGCAGCCGAATATTTGGTTACCAAGATGCCAAATTTTTTTCTCTAATTCTTCGTGTGCTTTCTCCATCTTCCTGCATAATGTTTTGTACTCTCGCTGATATCCTGGCTCAGATTTAACCAAAATCCAACGTTGCAATAAATTACTGGCGCGAACTTCTGCTGTCTGATATCTTGCATCTGATGTCTTATGCCATACATATTCTTCGTCTGCTTTGTTATGATATTCTTTCGCTTCACTTAAAAGCATCGGTACCCGCGTTATCCAATTCACCTTGGACAGCTCATCCAGTTTTGCTTCATTGTAAAATGCACTATCAACAACAAAGCAAAGTCCATCAGGGGCAGATTGAATATCGTTACAAAATGCATGCATCTTTCGCACCGTCTCATGGAAGCTTGCTTTGTCACTACTGTTACCAGCTAAACCTTCCATCCATACGGGTAAATGTGCTGGCCCCATCTGCACCATAGATAACACCACTTGCTTTAAATCTGGGCGGTTATCTTTAGAATAGCCCAAACAGGGCACTGGCCCCATATCTTCTTCACTCGCGTCTTCATATTCCCCATATAATGTGAGGCTGGTCGTATCTAAATGCAGACTCTTAGACAATAATCCTTGTTCTTTTGCAACCTCAAATGCAATTTCACTAAACAGTTTTGTTGTTCCATACTCCGCAATTTTGTCTAAACATCTTCCCAAACAGTCATCGTTTAAATGCTCAATCAACACCTCCTCTCCTAGCATTGCTGAGATCGGTTTATCATGAAAAAACATCTGCGACATATATAATCTACTGTTAATGAAACCAAGTCCATTTAGAACCATAGCGGCAACTCGCTTGCCATGGGATATAATTCCACCCTTACTCTTGTCTAATGCAATACGAGCATCAATTTTTTCTATTAATCCCAAGTCAATAATGGTGGCTGCAACCAACCCTAAATGACCAAGTTGTTTAGTGCAAACATTTTTTGAAGACAGTTCCATAAAAACACTCCTTTCATAGTTCTGTCAAAAACTATACAGACTTGTTTCTATGGCGTCTGTGATCCTGTGACCATCTAAAGCGTGATCTATTTGCTATAGTTACGAAATTTGTTTAAAAATTGGTCAATTTAAATTGAATTTTCGATATTTATGCTGCGGAATGTGAGATATAAGACATTTTTGTTGGAAGTTTTATCAAAAACTAGACAACACATCAT
>JAJZTL010000121.1 GCA_021848965.1 Pseudomonadota bacterium | reverse complement strand
TTACCTAGGCAAAAAGGTTCCATTTTTGCCCATTGGGCATCAGTAAGTATGTATCTATCCATAGTACTATTATAAATTAATCAGTAGTCTTTGTTAATTCTCAACAAGCCCTAGCCAATAACAAAAAATGTGTTGGTGAAATGTTGGCATCCGCACTGATGAAACCAACGGACTATTAAACGGATGGACCTGATAATTGACCGAAAAAATTGATACCTAAGAATCTCAGGCATTAAAAAACCTTATAACTCAATAAGTTATAAGGTTGAATTTGGTGGGCCCACCGTGACTTGAACACGGGACCAACGGATTATGAGTCCGCTGCTCTAACCAACTGAGCTATAGGCCCTAAAACGTTAAAATGATTGAATACAACAATTTAACTTGTGGCAGATTCTACATAATTCAGTTTTGCAATGCAATAATTTTTATGCAGATGTTCAGCTCTATTGTACGTTAATGCATCGATTTACTTAGTTGCGTTCATATACTGGGAAATAGTTAAGGACTAAGTCTTAGAAATTATTTGTTCATTATTCAACCAAGCTCATTTCATAAAAACAAAATAAATAGGTACTTTAGTACATCATAAAATTATAAATTAATATATTTTATTTACTGGATTAAATTTATCATTTTAAAAATCCAATTTATTAAAAACTTTAAAACCAGTTTTATATAAATTCATATATTAATTTAAAATTTCCTTTATAATAAATTATGTCAATCTTATTTATAATTTAAAGATCGTTAAATAAAAAATCCAAAGCATTAGACTTCTTGCAAAAAACAAACAAAACGTTGATCGTTTTTTGATTTTTGCAAGAAGTCTATTCATTATCAAGAAATGCTTGACTACTTAACCAAGCATTTTTTTGCGCCATCATTTTAATCGTTGGTTCATCTATCAGTTGTGCATGCTCAATTACTTTAACACCACCTTTAAGTGCCGCTAGAATTGCTCGAGGTGTATAAGCATGAACTGAAACATATGTTCCCCAATTTTCAGCCGCATTTACCGCCGCTCTAAATTCTTCTTCTGAATATTGAGCTACATCAATTGGATCATACTGAGAAGATACACCACCTCCAGCAGCGAGTTTGATCTGAGTTGCACCGAGCATCAATTGTTCTCGGGCTCGTTTAGTCACTTCAGATGGCCCATCTGCGATAACGCCGCCACCAATTTGTTCACCACGGCTATGTGACGCACTTGATGATGGTATTTCATAAGTCATACGAAAGTCACCATGACCACCAGTTTGTGAAATCATTGCACCTGATGGCCAAATTCTTGGACCGTTAATAATATTTGAGTCAATCGCACGCTTCAAAGAGAATGTTGGTCCACTCATATCACGTACACTAGTAAAGCCTCGCATCAGCGTATTATTTGCTTCTGCTGCGGCACTAAAATTAAAGTCAGCTACTTCTGAAGTAAGTAATTTTGAAACTGGCATTGCTGCCATCATCGCATGCCAATGTGCATCAATTAATCCTGGCATGAGTACTTTTTGATTAGCTTCTATAACAATCGTGTCATTCGTGGTTTGGATTGGACTTCTAGATATTGATTGTATTTTATTCCCTCGAACTAAGACATTCATAGGTGCAGTTAGTTTATTGGATTTACCATCAAAAATTTGTACGTTTTTAAATAGGACTCCATCTGGTTCTTTGGTACTTGCCTGCGAAGTTTGTTAAATATCCGAATGCGCAAACGCAGTTGTAATTAAACTGAGAAAAAGCATTCCCGTTGTGTTAATTTTTGCAATCAACTTCATATCACCGCTTCCTAAATTATAAAAATAATATAAAAATCTTATACTTGTATTTTTATAGCAAAAAGATTTCTTGTTAAATTATTTATCATTTCTAACTGAGTTTAAAGCAACTCTTGTTTGTTTTTCGTGAACATTACCTGTGAAAAAGGATTGACGTAATATTCAGTTTAACGATTTTATTATAAGCATGGAAAAAATTAATGATTCATGTAATTTTTAATCTAATCCATCTAACGATTGGACAAGCAAATATTGCAATTTTTTATTCTATAAAATCTACAATCATCTATTTAAGAGTGGGAAATTTCCTAGACTTTTACGATGATATTTGCACAAGCAATTGTATATGAATAATAAAAACACTCGTGTTTAAATATACTTTATTCAGAATAAGGACTAGAATTTGATAATGCTAAATGAGTTAAAACTATGAACATAATCAAAAATACTTGTCGAAATGCTTTATTCATTTTAGTTACTTCTTCAACACTTTTTAGCATAGGTTGTAGCTCAGCTCCTATCAAATTAAATGATGTAGATACGCCCAACTCCCCAAAAAAAACAAATTTCTCATACCCAACACCCGATCATTTTTTAGGTGAGAAGCTTCAAGACAACGAAGAGAAACTAGCTTATGAAATTTCTCAACATATTGAAGAAACTATTCGCAAACGATACGCGACAAAATTAGCACTACGAGACGCTCATCCTAAAGCCCATGGTTGTGTGAAAGCAGAATTCAAAGTTTTACCAAATTTAGCCGAAAAATTTGCACATGGCATTTTCATACCCAATAAAAATTATGATGCTTGGATCCGTTTTTCAAATGCATCTAGCGATGCTTCAAAAGCAGACTATGAAAAAGATGCTCGTGGCATGGCGATTAAAATTTTAGGCGTTAAAGGCAATAAAATTCTAGAAAATGAAAAAAATGCCACGACTCAAGATTTTATTATGATTAATCATCCTGTTTTCTTTGCAGATAATGCAAGTCGATATCTTAAATTTGTGGATGCAACCAGCAGTGATAGTATCTTAAAAAAACTAAAACTCCCTTTTACACTTGGTTTTAAAGGTACAAAAAATGCTTTTAGTGCCGCGAACTCAAAAATAACTAATCCAATAAATAGTCGTTATTGGTCGATGGTTCCCTATCAACTTGGATCAGGAGCTGATAGAAAAGCAGTAAAATACTCGGTTAAACCATGTACACAGACTTCCGAGTTTATAACTAAACAAACAAACCCTGATTATTTAAGAACAGCGCTTAGAAGCACCTTACAGGAAAAAAATGTTTGTATGGAATTTATGGTTCAACCAAGAACGTCATCTAACATGTCTGTCGAAGATTCAATGACCGAGTGGAAAGAGTCAATCGCCCCATTTTATACTGTTGCAATCATAAATATTCCTAAACAAGAGTTTGACACCCCAGAACAAAATCAGTTCTGTGAGAATCTTTCATTTACACCTTGGCATTCCTTGCCTGAACACAAACCTTTAGGCGCTATCAATCGTATGCGTAAAATCATTTACGAAAATATAAGTACTGTTCGCCATCAGATGAACGTTACCCAAAGAATTGGACCGTGAATAACACCTCAATTCTAGATACATTAATCTAATGTAAAATAATAACTTAAGAATATAGTGAATATACTTTTCTAGAAATAAAGATTTCTCTAAAACAAATAAATCTAAAATATGCTAGGCTGGTGAGTTTTTTAAACGAAACAGACTGCTATGAAAACCAACAAACATTATGAGGCAGGAAAGTTTCAGTGGGCTTTTTTACTGCCCAAATACTGGGGTATTTGGATTGCAATATCCTTACTTATGATCGGTGCAATATTACCTTGGTCTATTCAGCACAGAGTTGCAAATTGTTTAGCAAAATTTGCATGGAAATATCTTCATTCAAGAAGAAAAACTACACTTAAAAACTTAATGATATGTTTTCCCGAAAAAGATGCTGAATCATTATACAAAGATGGTCAAGAGGTCTTTTTCAATACCATGCTTGGGGTATTTGAAGCATTAAATGCATGGTATTGCCCTAAATGGTATGAAAATAGGATTCATATTCATGGTATCGAACACATTAAATCAGCAAAAGGACATGGAATATTACTATTAGGAAGTCATACCACGCTACTGGATGCTGGAGGATTTATCAGTAGTCGCTTCTTTGATCTAGATGTAGTTTATCGCCCTCAAAACAATCCTCTACTTGATATGATGATTACAAGATGCAGAGCATCTAGCTATAAACATCAAATCTCAAAAGATGATATGAAAGGGTTAATTAGCAGTCTAAAAGCTGGACGAGCTATCTGGTATAGTCCCGATCAAGATTTTGGACTGAAACAAGGTGTGATGGCCCCCTTTTTCGGTGTACAGGCAGCAACATTAACCGCACATAGGCGTCTAATTAAAATTGCAAATGCTGTAGCGATTCCTTTATTTTTCTATCGAACTGGTGATATTAAAAATCCTCAGTATCATATTTTATTAGAGAAGCAGCTTGAGAATTTTCCTACAAATGATGAAATTAATGATGCGACTCGTGTAAATTTAATATTAGAAAATCAAATTCGTACTCAACCAACACAATATATGTGGTTCCATCGCCGCTTTAAAACACGATTAGTAGGTCAAGATAAGATCTATTAATTATAGATAAAATCATGTTAAAACCTCAATAGAGGTTAAAAATACTTCAGATAGCATTTTTTATTGAAGATTTATTTGACCTTATCAATTATACCGCGTATAACGTCAACTCACTGGTGCGGGGTGGAGCAGTCTGGTAGCTCGTCGGGCTCATAACCCGAAGGTCGTTGGTTCAAATCCAACCCCCGCATCCAATTATTTAAGTTTTTTTAGAAAAATATTCTGTATTAATCTTATGTAATTCATAACATTAATATTGGTTCATTTTTTAATCTAAAAATAAAGATTGCTAATTCACATATAAAGCGTATAGTGAATATACACGATAAAAAAATATATTTTTGTCTCATTAAAATTCTCATTTTGCATGAATACTTCCCGCTTATTTGATATTTTAGTTTCAAGTTTATTATTTTAAAATCAGTCTTTTATAAATTTATTCTCATCAAGAGAAAG
>JAJZTL010000120.1 GCA_021848965.1 Pseudomonadota bacterium | reverse complement strand
ATTGGATTTGTTAAAGATCAAAAAACAACTTGGTGGGAGGTCACGGACGCACTTTTTACATCAGGGTTTGTTCATGAAGCGGGTTTAGCACAGAGATATGCTATGCCTTTGCTCGCTGATGCTGCCTCAGCTTGTCGAGCATCAACCATTGAAGATTTATATGGAAAAGTGGTTGCGCCTACTGGAGAATCATTGATTAATGCTTTTTCACGAATGATTTCTGCAGCTGTGCGTGAATATTCCATTTTATCTCGAGTTACCGCATTTGATTTAGGAGATGCTCGAGTTGTTGCTTTAGATTTAAATGATATTGCAAAAAGTGGTGGCGATGCGGCAGATCGTCAAACAGCAGTTATGTATATGTTGGCAAGATATGTCATGGCTCGCCATTATTATTTGACTGATGAAGCGATGACTAACATGCCTGATACTTATAAAGATTATCATCATGAGCGCATTCAGGAAATTCGTGAAGACTCAAAAAGAATTGTTTATGATGAATTCCACCGTACCTCTAAAGCTAGAGCTGTTCGAGAGCAAGTTGCATTAGATATGCGTGAAGGACGAAAGTGGAAAGTGCAAATTGCAATTATTTCTCAATCTCTTGATGATTTTGATTCCTTAATGGTTGAATTTGCTACATCTATCTATGTGATGGATGCAGGACCTGCTCAAACTGTTGATAAAATTAGTGAAATTTTTGGTTTATCGCCAACAGCTAAAACTGCATTAAGAACCAGAGTTCATGGCCCAAGAGAAGGGGGGGCTACTTTCTTAGCCCAATTTGCAACCAAAAGCGGAGCAAATATTCAATTATTAACACTTACCTTAGGCCCTATTGAATTATGGGCCTTTAGTACAACTGCAGAAGATGCCAATATACGAGATCAGCTTTATCATTATATTGGACCTGGAAGAGCAAGACGATTGTTGGCAACACTTTTCCCTAGCGGAAGTGCAGCAAAAGAAATTCAACGGCGACTCGAAAAAATTAAAGAAGAAGAGGGACTTATTTCTGAAGAAGTATCAACGGGTATTATGAATAGTTTGGTACGTGAGATACTTGATGCATACTCACAAAACCCTGATGTTAAGTCTTTAGCTAAGCAATTTTAGAACAAATATTCCCTTTTGGGCGAATATTATTCGCCCCTACTTGAGGATAAATGGGTTTTATGCAATACTTTAATTTTGATGAATGGGGAGATTCCAATGTATAAAAAAGTGTTGTTTGCGACAGATTTTGATGCTGTAGGTTTAAATGCGGCTAGAAAAGCACGTAAAATTGCAGATGAAAATAATGCTGAATTGCATTTGGTTCATGTTATTGAGCCTATTCCTGCATACGCGTATCCTGGTTTTGCGGGTTTTACCGAAATAGAGTTGCCAATTAGGGAAAGAGCTGAAGAAGAGTTAAAAAAAATAGGCAAAGAACTCAATGTTAGTGAAGCCTGTTTGCATTTAGAATTAGGCTCTACTAAGCACGAAGTATTGCGTGTAGCTAAAGAACTCAAAGTAGATCTTATAGTTGCGGGAAGTCATGGGAAACATGGCTTGATGCTTTTATTAGGTTCAACTGCAAATGCTATTATGCATGGAGCTGAATGTGACGTTCTCATCGTAAGAACAGAAGAGCATCATCATACTAAGTAATTGCTTATTTTTTAGGGGCGAATGATATTCGCCCTTTTTCTTTGTGCTTGTTTAAAACTGTCCAAACATAGAGCTAACAGATTCTTCTTCATTAATTCGTCGAATTGCTTGTGCAAGCATTCCACTCAATGATATTTGCTTGATTTTTGGGCAAATTTTAGCCTCTGTTGATAACGGAATTGTATCTGTAACTACAACACCATCAATACAAGAAGTGCTAATGTTAGAAATGGCTGGCCCTGAAAGAACTGGATGAATTACGTAAGCATAGACACTATTAGCACCATTTTCTTTAAGCTTTTCAGCTGCAGAACAAAGAGTTCCGGCTGTATCAACAATGTCATCTACAATAATGCAATCGCGTCCTCGGGGATCTCCAATGATATGCATAACTTCCGCTCTATTAGGACCAACGCGTCTTTTATCAATAATTGATAATTCTGCGTCGTTAAGCATTTTTGCCGTGGCGCGAGCACGCACTACGCCTCCGACATCAGGTGATATTACCATAGGACGTTGAAAGTGATGCGACTGCATGTCTTCCACCATTGAAGGAGAACCATAGACATTATCAACTGGCATATAGAAAAAACCTTGAATTTGATCTGCATGCAAATCTACAGTAAGAACACGACAAACGCCAACTGAAGCAATCATATCAGCGACAATTTTAGCCGTAATAGGAACTCGAGCTGAACGTACGCGTCTATCTTGGCGTGCATAGCCAAAATAAGGGACAACTGCAGTAATTCTTCCTGCTGAGGCGCGGCGTAAAGCATCTGCCATGGCAAGAAGTTCCATAAGATTATCATTCACGGGCACACAGGTAGGTTGTAGAATGAAAACGTCATGTCCACGAACATTTTCAAGTATTTCTACCATTGTTTCCCCATCACTAAAACGTCCAACGCTGGCTTTACCAAGTGGAATGTTAAGACAGGAAGCAATTTTTTTTGCTAATTCGATATTGGCATTACCCGCAAAGAGCATCATGGTGGAAGTCATTTTTTTCTCTTCAGTAAAGTGAATTTTAAATGGAAAGTTGAGTATATCGAAACTTTCGAAAAATTCCAATGAAAGAATAAAAAACTTGCAAAATAAATGTAACTCGTGTCAAATAAGAAGAACTATTATTTGAAGAGGTAATCATAATGAGTGAAAGTTTATCACATGTAACGGATGCAACTTTTGAAGCTGAAGTAATGCAATCAAAATTGCCAGTGTTAGTTGATTTTTGGGCTGAATGGTGCGGACCATGTCGTGCTTTAGGACCTATTTTGGAAGAAGTGGCTCAATCCCATGGAAGCAAAGTCAAAATTGTAAAAATTAATATCGATGAAAGTCCAGAAACGCCTAGCCACTATGGTGTTATGAGTATTCCAACCTTAATTTTGTTTAAAAATGGTAATGTTGAGGCAACAAAAGTAGGACTGCTATCAAAATCTCAATTAATCGCTTTTATTGAAAGTAATACCTAAGTTTTATTATTTAACACGATGTTTGACAAGATATGCACCAAAGAGAATTTATTTTTTTTGGTGCTGATTGTTACCGTTATTTTTTGTATTAATATAGATAATTTATTGTCTGCATTTCAGCATCACTACTTTGTGTATGATCAGGACCCTTATATGCAGATGGTAATAACTTCCAACCTTATAAAACATCATGCATGGTATTTAACAACAAGCTCTAGAGTTAATGCACCTTTCAGTGCAGATGTGCATTATTGGACGCATGCGATGAACGCGCTGCTTATACTGGGCGTTTTTTTTATGAGTTACTTTACATCTGTTAGTAAAGCACTTTATTTCTGGAGTTATATTCTACCGATTCTTTTTAATGGGATTGCGGCAATTGGAATGCTCTGGACAACCAAGATTTGGAAGCCTTCACCAACGCAAAAATTTTTCACTTTAATAGCGTTTTTAGTTAATCCATTCGTACATTTTATTTTTACACCACTGCGTGTTGACTATAATTTTTTACTCAATACGATAGCCATTTTTTATTGGGGCGGGCTTTTAAGAATGATTATTAGCCCGAAGATAAAATGGGCAACCATAACAGCAGTTCTTGCTGCATTAGGTATTTGGACAAGCATCGCATTTACGATCCCGTTATTGATAGGTTTCATTCTCATTTGGATTGCCCAGATAAAACATAAAATAGAGCCTTTATTATTTATGATTTTTATGGCAATGCTCTGTGGTATGACAGCGCTGATTCTTCTTGTTGAGCATCAACATTTTTGGACAGTAAGTTATGATGTTGTATCCATAGCTTACTTAACATTTTTTCTCTTTATATTTTTAGGGTCAATTTTTTATAATCTCTATTTTACTTCTGCCGCTGGCTCATTAACAAAAAGGATTCTTTTCACCCTTATTTTATTGTTATTAATAGGCTTTATAATGAATAGCTTATTTCCTGGATTTTTTAAAGGGCCTTATAATCAAGTTGATCCCTATTTAATGAAACATTTTTTTCCTATACTGACGGAGTCAGCTACGCCATTTAGAATAGGAAACTCATTTGCATTATCTATTTTCGCCTATTTTTTTATTGCAGCAGGTTTTTATTATTATGCTTATTTAACGCATAAAGAAAATATACCTATGGCTCAGTCTATTTTACTATTTGCAGCAACAATAATGACGGGACTTACGGTATATATGAGTCGTTGGGCTGAGTTTGCAACTCCATTAAATATCTTATGCGTTTCTTTTTTTGCTGCGTCCTTTGACTGTAATAAAATTAAACAACTACTTTTTATTATACTTATGGCACTATTACCTTTAGCGATTGCATCAATTAAAGACACTGTTGAGTCTGACTCACGAAAATGTCGAGAACAATTTAATCAAATGCTACTTGATGGTTTTTTTGAACAATCTTCCTTTAAAAATGAAAAAATAATTTTTGCGCACTCCAACTATGGCCCGCTGCTTTTATACTATACACATTTTTCTGTTGTAGCGACGAATGATCATCATAATCTAGAGGGAGTGAGAGATACTTTTAATTTTTTTACTGAAAATAAACAGAACGCGAAAAAGATGCTTCACAAAAGAAATATACATTTAGTTTTACTTTGTAAATTAGAGCGTCAGCCTTCATTTGAACTCAATGAAAAGAATGGGTTACAACCCATTTTTTTACCCACTAAATATTCATTGTGGCAACTTTATCGAGTCATGTAACAGGGCTAACGCGTCTAAATTCTTGTAAAATAAAGGCCTTTAGCACATAAAACATTAAAATTTTTGTTCAAATTGCCAATGA
>JAJZTL010000028.1 GCA_021848965.1 Pseudomonadota bacterium | reverse complement strand
ATATTGGCGGGTAGGCACAAGACCTACCCCTACGTTTAGCGATTTCATTGGCAATTTGAACAAAAATTTTAATGTTTTATGTGCTAAAGGCCTTTATTTTACAAGAATTTAGACGCGTTAGCCCTGCCTCCCCTCATTCTCACTTGTATTTTATAATTTTTCACCGTATCCTTATTAGTTAACATTATTATTTCAATCACAATTATTTAAAATGACAAACGAAACACAGATTCCTTCCTATAACCCTGAGGTGGTAGAGCAAGAAGCGCAAGATTTTTGGTCTCGAGAACAAAGTTTCAAAGCAGTTGAAGATCTCTGCAAAGAAAAATACTATTGTCTTTCAATGTTTCCCTATCCTAGCGGGACGTTGCATATGGGACACGTGAGAAATTACACACTCGGTGATGCTATTAGCCGCTATCAGCGTGCTTTAGGAAAAAATGTGCTTCAACCTATTGGTTGGGATGCCTTTGGTCTTCCTGCTGAAAATGCTGCGCTTCAACGTGGCTTACATCCAGCCCAATGGACGTATGACAATATCGACTCCATGCGAAATCAATTTAAACGATTAGGAAATGCGTATGATTGGAACAGAGAAATTTATACTTGCAGTCCTGATTATTATCGCTGGGAACAATGGCTGTTCATTCAAATGTTTAAAAAAGATTTAGCTTACAAAAAAAATACATGGGTTAACTGGGATCCTGTCGATAATACCGTGTTAGCAAATGAACAAGTGGTTGATGGGCGTGGCTGGCGTTCAGGCGCATTAATTGAGCGTCGTGAAATTTCTCAGTGGTTTTTGAAAATCACCGATTATGCTGAAGAATTACTCAATGATTTGGATAACTTGCCTCACTGGCCTGAAGCAGTCAAACAAATGCAACGCAATTGGATTGGCCGCTCCGAAGGGCTCGAAATAACATTTAATATTCAAGATTCTTCTGATACTTTTACCGTTTACACCACAAGACCCGATACGCTCATGGGTGTTACTTATGTAGCCATTGCCAGTGAGCATCCTTTAGCGCTACAAGCGGCCAAAAATAATTCTGCACTTCAAGCATTTATCCATGATTGTAAAAGTATCAAAATGGCAGAGGCAGCCATCGCCACTATCGAAAAGAAAGGTGTAGATACTGGTTTTAAAGCCATTCATCCCATTACGGGAGAATTATTGCCCATTTGGGCGGCAAATTTTATTGTTGCCGACTATGGTTCAGGAGCTGCTATGTGTGTTCCCGCTCATGATCAAAGGGATTTTGAATTTGCACAGCTTTATCATTTGCCCATCAAAGCTGTTATTCAAGCACTCTCTGGTCAAGAACACGACTATGAACAATCTGCCTTTACAGAGAAGGGATTATTAATTCATTCCGATGAATTTAATCATTTAAATTTTCAAGAAGCTTTTAATGCCATTACAGACAAATTAAGTAACGACAAAAAAGCGGTCAAAAAAGTACACTATCGTTTACGCGACTGGGGAATTTCTAGACAGCGTTATTGGGGAACTCCTATTCCTATTATTCTTTGTGATCATTGTGGACCTGTGCCTGTGCATGAAGAAAACTTACCTGTGATATTACCTGAGGATTTAGCTTTCACGGATCCCGTTTCTCCACTCAAACAATCTAAAGAATTTACTGAAACAGTTTGTCCTGAATGTGGACATGTTGCTTCACGAGAAACCGATACGTTTGATACCTTTATGGAATCTTCATGGTATTACGCACGCTTTGCTTGCCCTAATCAAGATAATACTATGTTAGATGATCGTGCACGTTATTGGACTGCTGTCGATCAATATATTGGTGGTATAGAGCATGCCGTGATGCATCTTTTATATGCCCGTTTTATCTACAAAGTAATACGCGATGAAGGGCTTTTAAACTCTAGTGAGCCTTTTAAACGCTTGCTTACTCAAGGCATGGTATTAAAAGATGGCGCTAAAATGTCCAAATCTAAAGGCAATACGGTTGATCCTAACGCTTTAATTGATCGTTATGGTGCAGATACCGTTCGCTTTTTTATTCTTTTTGCAGCACCTCCAGAGCAATCACTCGAATGGTCTGATCATGGTGTCGAAGGAGCTCATCGTTTCTTACGTAAACTTTGGCAATATGCACATCAGTCAACATTCATTATAGATATTAATCAATCTGGCGAAGAAAATAGTTTATCTATTCATTGGGACGAAGCCCCACTTTCGATAAAACAAATCCGAAAAGAACAGCATGAAATTTTAGCTCAAGCATTAAATGATTATGAGAAAAGTCAATTCAATACTGTTGCTTCTGCATGTATGAAATTATTGAATAATCTTTCAAAAATAGACACTCAAATTTCTATTCAAGCAGAAACATCTTATGAGCAGTTTCTTGTTTGGGAAAGTATGAGTTTCCTTCTTCGATTATTGGCTCCTCTGTGCCCTCATATCACCCACCATCTATGGCGCGAATTAAGTTATGGTTCGTTAATTCTTAAGGCCCCTTGGCCAAAAACTGCCAAAGATGCACTTCGTCTCGATAAAGTGGAGTTTGTCATACAAGTGAATGGTAAATTACGTGGACAAGTGACTGTTCCTTTTGAGTCAGAGGAAGAATTTATTGTTGAAGCAGCATTAGAACAGCTTGCTGCAAAGAAAACACCTCTATCAGGGATAGTTAAAAAGACAATTGTCATTCCTGAACGTAAATTAATTAATTTAGTTATAGGGTAACTCTATGTTTTCACGCATTTTTATTACCCTGCTGACCGCTTGTATTGTTGCGTGTGGATTTCATTTACGTGGTAATATTCCTCTACCAAAAGGGCTATCACCTATGTATGTTGCCACAAGTACTCCTTATGATCCGTTAGTGCAATCGATTGAAAGCATGCTAACTGCAAGCAATATTGAGCTGACAGACTCGCCTAAAAACGCTAATACAACTCTGCGTATTCTTGATATTCAGACTTCAGAAAATCTCATTAGCGTCGCTGCGAGCACTAATACACGTCAATATACATTATCAGAAACATTGCGTATGGAGTTAACTGGGAAAAAAGGAAAAGTCATTATTCCTGTCAGCGCACTCACCGCCTCTAATCCATTAACGGTTGAAAGTAATGAAGTTTTAAATGCCAGCGCACAGAAACAAACTTTAACCGGTGAAATGCAACAATCATTAGTACAACAATTAATGATTCGCTTAGGATCAAGAGACACGGAAAGATCTTTAGCCAGTAAATAAAATTAAAAATATTTATCTGCAAATATTCAACAAATAAAATCGCTCTTGCTGTAGGTGCGAATAATATTCGCCTTATAGATTAAATAGCGATTAAATAGGCTAAATAGATAATAGATACGAATTTATTTGGCGAATTTGGCTGGGGTACCAGGATTCGAACCTGGGAATGCGGGGATCAAAACCCCGTGCCTTACCACTTGGCGATACCCCAATAAGATGTGATAAATCAACGAAGGTGCAAATTATGCCTGCCTCTGTTCCAAATGTCAATTATTTGTTATCATATATTAATGAAAAAAAATCAAAATTTTTCCAGTGTAAAAGCCCTTTTAATTTTATTATTATTAGGCTTCGTTTGGGGTTCGGGTTATTCTATTGCTCGATACGCCACTACTCACGGAGTTTCACCCTTAGGATATTCTTTTTGGCAATCTTTAGGCCCTTCTATCTTATTAACCATTCTAGGATGTAGGCTAAAAAATGTTCGAGAATCGCTTAAACTGAAATTTCTCCCTTTTTTTCTTCTCTGTGGATTATTAGGTATTGCCATTCCTAATAGCAATATGTATTACACCGCAGCGCATCTGCCAACAGGAATGCTCGCTGTGTTAGTCAATACTGTTCCCTTATTTGTTTACCCTATTGCCTGTTGTTTCAAACAGGAATCGTTTTCTAAAGAACGCGTATTGGGTTTGTTATTAGGATTCATTGGTTTAATTTATCTTATTTTTCCATTTCATTCCCTTTCCCAGTTTTCTGATGTAATCTCGATGAATCAGATAAATAAATGGGCGTGGCTAACTTTATTAAGCCCATTTTGTTTTGCTTTATGCGCCATCTACATTTCGCATGCCCGACCTGCTTCTGTCGGTATTTATACAGCTTCCATCGGTATGCTCACAACGTCAACTTTTTTTCTACTACCCTTTGTCTGGTTTCATCATGACTTTTACTCATTACTCGGCCCTTTAGATGGACCTAAGCTTGCCGTTATTCTTGAAATTATTTTGTCCAGTATAGGATATCTTTTATTCTTTTATCTTATTAAATATGCTGGTTCAGTTTACTACAGCTTAACAGGAAGCGTAGTCAGTTTAACCGGTGTTTTCTGGGGATATTTAGCTTTTGGTGAAACGCTCAGTTATGCGCAAATTATCGCTGTTCTCATTATTATGAGTGCCATTTTAATTATTTCATATAGTTATAGCCCTCATTATTCTCATACCAAAAAAAGGAGTCAGAATGTTAGACCATCTCGTTGAAATGTATAGCGGACAAATTACATCTCTTTATTATTTAGTCCTGTTAATCAACGTTTTCTTACATATTATCTTTGCTGGCGCTGTAGCCAAAGATGGTGGACGTCTACAAAAAATGGGACAAAAAACTTTACTTGTTTCACCTTACATTTGGGCCTTTTCAGTACTTGTTGGTGGCGTTTTTACCGCTGTTGTTTACTGGTTAATGCATTACTCAACCCTGACGCGTGTAACCAATACAAGCTCATCTGTGGCAACCAACAAAACACTAGCGAGTAGTTAATGCTATTATTATGAAGCATGTGTTTTTACAATTTCAATATCGCCAATGTGGCGCGTCGCATTCAAGACTTTTCTTAATGATTCAAATTCGCGACAAAGAGCATAAAAAAGAGAACCTGTTTGCGCTGTTTCTAAGTTACCCACTTGCCAATAAGCGCCTTGTCCAATATCAACAAAATAATCCACACTAACATGCCTTTTTTTAGCAACTCCAGGAAAAAGCCCACAAAATAATAGACTCTTATCTCCAACCTCTTTTAACAATTCAGCACTTCTTTTACCTTTCAGTTGTAAAGCTTTCAGAAAATCTAATCCAACAACTTCAGTGGCCAATTTTGCCTCTCGAGAAAAACGCATTAATAAATACACTAAATAGCTTTCTACTTCTTCATTTATATGACATTGAGTCTGTGCTTCAGCCTCATTAACTAAAGCGTACCACTGAGATAATACACTCGGTTGTATAAAGATTTTATCCATGATGTCACTCTCTCTTTTATGGTATTCCTAATCACAGTATAGAAGAGAAGTCCTAAAATTAAAATCTAGTTACTTGTCCAGGTGACTGTCCTATGTTGCCTCGTTGGCTATTATTAGCACTCATATTTGCTTTTTTAAGCTCTTTCGTATTTAACTCTCCAGCCCATCCCCATGTAATAGATAAAGCTCTAGAAGGTCTTATATTTGCATCAAAACATTTTTTTATATCCGCAGTTAAATGTTTATGAAAAGCACGATGCGAATAAAATCGCTGAAATAGTGGTTCATTTGAATATTGTTTTTCTAAATCTAATTGATTTCTAGCAATAGTGATTA
Source organism: Pseudomonadota bacterium (assembly GCA_021848965.1). Classification (GTDB taxonomy): domain Bacteria; phylum Pseudomonadota; class Gammaproteobacteria; order Legionellales; family Legionellaceae; genus CABHON01. The sequence continues at coordinate 19,494 of JAJZTL010000028.1, read as the reverse complement.
AAAGTCCTAAATTTTCACAAAATCCAGCATGATGACGAAGTTTTTTTAATACAGTTTCTCTTTGTGCATTTTTTTTCGCAATTTTTCTTGCTAGTTCACTTGTCATTGATTCTAAGTCTATGCCTTCAAAAGATGCTTCAGATGATGAACGAATTGTTTTTTTAGGCACTTCTAAAGGTTGCCAGCTTTCACAAAAAATATTTAATATTTTTTGAGCTTGAGCTTGGTTAAGACGTGAAGCATTTTCTATCAAATCTTCAAAAAACGCACAAAAATCCTCTAAAGTAATGCGTGAACTGATGAAGTCAGCTAATTTAGAATTAAAGTTCTCTTTCGTAATCTGTGCAAAATGGGAAGGTGAACCTTTTTTAAATTGATAACTCTCTTGAGGTGACACACTGCTTCCGGAGGGAGAAACTCGTCTAGGGCTATTTTCTGACAAACATGCACTACTATTAGAAGATTTTAAAGAGTGATATGAATAACCAGGGCTAACGCGTCTAAATTCTTGTAAAATAAAGGCCTTTAGCACATAAAACATTAAAATTTTTGTTCAAATTGCCAATGAAATCGCTAAACGTAGGGGTAGGTCTTGTGCCTACCCGCCAATATTGATAAAAACTGTGCATTTTCGGGCGGGCACAAGACCCGCCCCTACAAAAACCACCTACAAACCTTGATTTTATTGGAATTTATACGCGTTCACCCTGTATGAATAACTTCTCTGCATATCAGCACCGGCTAATTCATTTGTATAGTCTTCATCTTCACTATCTATTGAAAATTCAATATCCAACCACTCTTTAAATATATTGCTGTAGCAAATAGCTTCCTTTATAAATTTTAACTCTGATGTATCTTGAGGTGGTATATGCTCGGATAATAAAGCCTTATTAGCTAATAAAGCCAATTGCTGATACAACTCTGGTAAAATCTCGTCATTAATAAAAAAGTTACTATGGGTAGCATATGTTCCCATTATATGCAAAAACTCGAATGCCTCTTCAGGACTAAAGGTAACATTTTGAAGAAATGTTGCAAAGTCTAACATTGTTATTTTTTCGGATACTACATTATAAATAGTGTCGGAAAATGAAAAAAGTAAATCGATGCCTGAGAAGTGTTTCGTTAATTTATTTGTTCGAGAATTACAAATATTTTCTATTCGAACAGTCTGTGCGCTTAAACTTTTATCTTCTGGAGTGCTTCTTGCTAATGAAAGAAGCAAACTTAATAATTTATGTAAATTTTCTTGTACTTCTTCAATAGAAAAACTTTTAAAAACAATGACATCGCTAATTTTTTTATAAATTTCTTGCTGCAAAACTCTATTTTGTGATTGCTGAGCAAATGCCATTAGAATCTCAATTAAATTAATACCCAATCTCGCCCAAGGAATAGAATCTCTAAAAGTTGTAGCATCTATTTTTTGCAATAATAAATTAATAATTTCAATATTAATTTTTTGGGAAAAACCGCTTTCCTCAAGTAACAGAAAAAATTGTGGGACAACCGTATATTTATTGTCTTTTGTAATATAAGCCAATATATCAAGGATTTCTTTATACTCAGAATTCTGAAAAAATAAAATATTATGTTGAAAGCATCCTTTAAAAATAGCAATTTCTAAATCTTCATTTTGAGTTTCTTTAGCATAGTTGAGTAATGCCTGAATACTATCATCACGGACTTCTTCCCAAGTAAGATTGATAAGTTTATCGTATGGCTCAAACATCGAGGAAAGCTGTTTGAAGTCTTGATGAGAAAAATTTTTTTGAATAAAAGAAATAATCGTTGAACAATTTTTCAAAAGAGAAATAACAGGAAATGCTGACAATACATCACGAAATTGAGAAAACGAAAGTATTGTCCTTTTTCTACCTGAAAAATATTCAGGCTTGTTTGCAAATATTTCGCGTAAAAGTGCTATTTCTAATTGAGATAAGTTTCTACGAACGACAATAATAATATCATCAATAAAATTGTCACTTATTTTATTCCAAGGCATGTGCCCGAGATTAGCCTGCTCTGCCCTTAATGAAGGCAATATAACAGCATCTTTTAATAGAAACTCTTTATCTCCCGGTACTATTTGAATCCATTGCACGCATAACTGAATCTTATTCGATAAGCTTAAAAGCTCAACTAACGGCAAAAAAACCTCTCGCAAAAGAAGATCATAATAATACGCGTGTAATCCATTAACACTGACTTGAATAGACAGCTCTTCTTCAAAAAACGCATTTAAAAAAAGATAATCTTCATTTTTATAAGCTTGAGATAGGACATGCCACAAACTTTCAAGCATTCCTGATTCGCTTAATGCCGCATCTAAAAAAATCTTTTTACACGTTTCCGTTGATGACTTAAGAGACTCAACTATTTGTTTTAATGGATGTCTTTTTGCATTTACTAATTTATCAATATCAGCCCAAACTTTATGCAACAAAGAACTGAGTATCTTCTCATTAACTCTATCAACACACTGTATTTTAATTAATGAAACTATTTCTATAATAGAAAAATTGTTTTCAAAGAGAATGGGATAAATTATCGCATCATACAAATTATCTAAATCTACTGTACCAGAAGAGCTCTCTGGTAACTTAATAAGAAGTAATTGAAGTCCAGTGGCGTTATCAGCGCTTCCTGGAATAGACGTTAAAAATGCATCTTTGAGCTTTTCAGGCGTTGCTTGTTTGAATTGTTCGTCTGATGACGCTAGAGAATCATCAGCAAAATCCATCGCAAAAAATGTATCTTCATCAAACGAAGGTTCAGAAGAGACAACTTCCCTAACTCCACAATTTTCTAAAAATACATTAAATTGCGCAGGATGTTGAAAATCCAAATTTGAAAAATCTGTGAGCCAATAGCCTGAGTTGTAAGAGCCTTGATGAAATAATGGCATAACGCTTTTTGTTTCTTATATTTTGAAACAGATTATAAATGAAAAAAATTAATAAAAAATTAATTTTTCTATTTTGCATCAATCTTTGCACGAGCAACTTGAATCACGTTTACCAATTCATCCACTAACCCAGCTAATTCTTCTGGAACAATAGTATCAATCACATCAGGAGGATATTTCGTCGCTAATTTCATATCCTTCACAATTTCAACAGCAATATTATGAGCATGTTTATCCGGTTTCCCCGCAATACGCTCTATTGAAGCTACGTTCACCCGAGTAGGAGACATTAACAATAAAGGCTGTGAAAATGCCGTTACATCTTTTGCAATAATAGGCAAAGCATCTAAACTTCGATGCATTGTTGCAAAAACATCCAATTCGTCTTTGTGTGATTCATCTGGATTTGCTGATTCTTCAAGCATTTCATCCACAGCTTCGGGCTCAGATTTCACATGAAAAGCTAATAGGGCCGCCACACTTCCTTGTATACTTCCTAAATTTTCATTCTTTTTCAGAGAGTCTGCAACAAAATTAATATCTTCACTTTCGGCGGGTGGTTGAGAAATTGTGATATCGCCACTGGATAATACTGTCTTAAAATGATCCATTTTTTTCAAAAAAGTATGTAAGTAATCATCCGAAGGCTTCTCTACCTTCAAAAACTGATTTACTTTTAACATTTTTACTGTTGGTGGATTGGCATAAAACATTTTAGCCCGAACAATTTTCGATTTAAAGAAAATATGAGCCTCTCCCGGATTCTGATCTTTCAAATCCAATAAGTCAATTCGCGCACGCTTTTCAAAAGAAGAACTCTTTGTATCCAAATAACTATTCGTATAACTATCTTCTTTTGTTTGAAAAGAATCTACTTTGGTGACATAAGCTTCCCCTGCGGTTTTATTAAAGAAATCCCATGTTTCTGTTGGATCTTCCAACTTCATACAAATTTTAATGTTAGTGTTCGCGCCTATGGAAGCAGCTTCTTCTTTTGAAGCTTTTTGGAACGCGGGCAAATCCTGTCCAGCAAAAATAGCAGAGAATCCTAAGGAACGTGCCTGAGCTGGCACTACTGCAAACCCTTTAACGGCATAATAACCATATTCATCCATAATACACATATAAGGTGTTGGAGAGTTTGTAGGTTTACGTTCAATTACATCACGGTATTCCCCTTCTACACTATCTCCCAAACCTGCCGCCAACATGACTTTAAGAGAAGCAATAATAATTTTTCCTAAGTTAGCTAATTCATCAGGTGATTTTTCCAAGGCAGGAAGAAGTACCACAAGAATACGACGATTTAATACAACGTCATTAAAATCCACTTCCGCTAAGTTTGTTCTCAAAATATGACCATACGTATCTGCCAATGAGGAGAACGTTCTCGTCAGCTGCATGGTAATAAATCCGTGTTGTTCCAATACTTGCGAAACCTGCTTTCCTTTTTTTTCAGGACTATAGCCAGGTAAGTTCATCACATAGTTTTTCAAAGGTTCAGTGACCAATGCAGGTACATTTTCTAAACTGACAGATTCTTGTTCATCACGAGGAAACTGCTTATCCATAACAATAGATTCTAACATTGGCAAATGAAAGTAATTACGAATGGTATTTGCGTCTAACAGAATAAATCCCTGATCTCGCATATAGACTAAAATTTTCATCAATGCTTCCACGAACGTAATAGCACGTCCCTTCCACATATCACCATCACCGGATTGACTCCCTGAGTCCAACAAACTTGTCACAAGCTGAGATAACATACTCGATGACCCCTGACAAAAGGGATTCATTGTATTGGATAAACGTCGCTCTTGTGGACCAATAACGTCTCGAGCACCCGTCATGAAGTTAACTAACAAAAGATCATCTTCTCTTCCCATGCTTCTCGTCATTGAAAAGATCTTAGCAAATAATGAGTTATCCCCTTTACCATCGACATAGATAAAGCCACTTCCTTGAACTAATGCATTAAAAGCAATAGATATAAGTGCTTCTGTTTTACCACTACCGGTGGAACCAAAAATTAAAACGTGGGTACGTAAATCTTCATTATTGAACCATAACTCTTGACCATTCCCTAAGTCATTACCAAAAAAAGCAATACCGCGAGACATTCTAGGCTTTTTCAGAGCCGTATCCATATCATTGTAATCTTTTTCATGAGCAATTAATGGCATTCGAAAAGGCAACGTAGTTTTTCGAGTTGTCGCATAGAAAAATAAACCTATGCCTCCCAAAAACATAAAATCTGAAACTGAAGGGAAAAAAAACAAAGAAGCCGCCAATAAAAATAAAATAACTGTAATATTTGTGGCTTCTGAAAAAAAGTCAGCCGCATGCTGGCCAAGTGTCCGCGTGTCCCGCAGCAGCCTCTGCGGGTTAATCTCATGTTTGGCTTCAACTCCGCGTGTCATAATTCTAAACCTCCCCAATCTTTAGGCGATAATTTTACTTCCTTGATGGCCAACTCTAACGCTTTTACTGCTTCTTCAATCATAGGCATAAGACATTTTTGTCCCAAGGATCTTTCCACAGCCCAATGAGCAAAGATTCCGGCAGTCTCAACAAATGCCGTTTGACGTCCTACATTATTCAAAACATACCATAAACGCCTATCAATGGGCTTTAACCAAAGAAAATCAGCACTTGCTAATACCCCATCTTGACGCGCACCTTGTAACAAAGCAGCCATTGCAGTGGTAACATAAGCATGTTTTTGCACAATATCTTGCACTAGCTCAGTATTTCTGTGTTTACTTAATAAAGACGGAACCATTGTCACGTCCAGTTTCCCTTTAATTGATGACTGACTTAATATTTTTAATAATTTTGCAGCGCCATCTCTATCACGATTTATTTTGGCAATAAATATCGCGGCCAATGCTTTTGTATGAGGGGGTAGGGCATCAAAACCATTCCAGTAAGGTCCCAATTGCAGCGTAAAAATGCGTCGAGACTCTCCTTTTTTAATGGTAGCCGTCAAAGGATCTGACATATGAGACGCTCCTCGTTGAGCAAATTCATCTTTTTTTAATAAATTATATTGCTTTGCAAACTCTAGAGGCGATAATGCCATTGCCCAAGGCCCTAATCTAACATCTTCAGCGGCTAAATTTTTTTCTGTTATAGGCATAATTTGCGGCCAATTACGTTGCTCTTGTGCCCTTAATGTTTTCATTGAATGAGTACGACGGAATCGCAGTCCAATATCTTTTGTATAAACCCAGACACACATAACAATCAACACTGCGCCAAAAGGGTAACGCATATAGTGTCCAACAGCATAGCAAAGGCCAACAAGATGGTCCCAATCGACACTTCCTGGTGGCATATTGTGGATATATGCAACCCATGAATTCAGCACAGGAACAGATATAAACAAAGAAATAAGATCAATTTCAGCAAGTTTTAACTGAAAAATTATTGAAACAATCGCTACATGAAACTTATACCAAATTCCATAACCCGCAGCAGCAACTGTAAGCATAATCCAAAATGGAGTAAGGGAATTATCACCTCCGCCTTGCCCCTGTTGAGCTCCGCCTTTTGGTGGCATAAACTATTTACCTCTTTGTTTTTATCCCGTTAAGTATAGAATATTTTTCATAAAAAAACGATCTTGTTGTGACGACAGCCCATCGCTCCTATGCCTCTGGTAATGTTACACCTACTTGCCCTTGATATTTTCCACCGCGATCTCGATAAGAAACTTCACAAGATTCATCCGATTGTAAAAAAAGCATTTGCGCCACTCCTTCATAAGCATAAATTTTAGCAGGTAAAGGTGTTGTATTAGAAAACTCTAGAGTAACTTGCCCTTCCCATTCAGGCTCTAAAGGTGTGACATTAACGATAATACCACACCGCGCATAGGTTGACTTTCCAAGACAAATAACTAAAACATCTCGAGGTATACGAAAATACTCCATCGTACTGGCTAATGCAAAAGAATTGGGAGGAATAATGCAAACGTCAGATTCAACATCAACAAAACTATTTTTATCAAAATTTTTAGGATCTACAATTGCTGAGTTAATATTCGTAAAAATCTTAAAATGATTGGAGCAACGGACGTCATAACCAAAACTGGATGTACCATAAGAAATAATACGATGTTCTTTATTTTCAGCAAAACGTACTTGTTTTTCGGCAAACGGCTCAATCATACGATGCTCAAGTGCCATTTCCCTTATCCAACGATCTGACTTTATTGACATAATTTATTTTCTCTCATTTTCCACAATCACTCCAGGTATTTTCCCTGAGTAATCTATTTTCATTAATGATAATTGAGCCGAAATTTGGTTCGCTATTTGATAAAAAGTGGTCGTATTTCTATGCTGGCAATAGATTTTTTCCTCATGCAACATCCAAGGAATACTTTCCTCAGATGCCTCACACATTAAAACATCTAAAGCCAGCTGTCCCAATAAAGGCACATCGTACTGTTGCGCGAGTGACTCCCCACCTTTTGCACCAAAAATATCTGATGTGTGACCACATGAAGGACAAACATGTGTCGCCATATTTTCAACGATTCCTAACACAGGAACGTTTACTTTTTCAAACATAGTTAATGCCTTACGCACATCCAAAAGTGCCACTTTTTGTGGGGTAGTCACCATAACCACTCCTGTGACAGGAACTTTCTGCACTAATGTTAAAGAAACGTCTCCCGTACCAGGTGGTAAATCAATAATTAAATAATCAAGTTCTGGCCAGTTCGTATCAAAAAATAATTGTTCCAACGCGCGGCCCACCATCGGTCCTCGCCATACCATCGGCGTTTCTTCTTTAGGAATAAAATATGCCATCGAGATAGTTTGTAGACCATAGATCTCTGTCGGTTCAAAACGTTTGCCATCTATACTTGGTGTGGGTTGTGTAACCCCCAATAAATAAGCTTGACTTGGACCATAAATATCCGCGTCTAATAAACCAACTTTGGCACCTTCTTTCTGCAAAGCCAAAGCGAGATTAAGAGCCACAGTTGATTTTCCTACTCCCCCTTTGCCTGAGGCTACTGCAATGACATTTTTAATCGCTTTTGAACGTTTCATTCCTGCTTTTAAAGCATGAGGCTGAATTTGAAATTCTATATTCCAATGTATTACCCAATTTTCCGTTGATAAATGTAATTTACTTTCAAGAAAATCATTCAAATTTTTTAGAAGTTGTTGTTGATAATGTAAACAAGGAAACGCTAAAAGCAATTCAACCTTCACGACATTAGGTTCTGCTATTGTCATCTCTTTTATTGCGTTGGCCTGAAATAAATCAATGCCTAAAAGAGGCTCAATATATTCTGACAAAGCGGTCTTAATCTTCTGAAGCATATTTTTTATTTAATAATGTTAATATTTAAAAGCCACATGTAATGCAACAATGCCACCCGTCAAGCGATGATAATGACAATCTTGAAAACCTGCCATTGTAATCATGGTTTTTAATGTCTCAGCATCGGGATGCATACGAATAGATTCTGCTAGATAACGATAACTGTCTTCATCTTTGGCCACCACTTTACCCAAAAAAGGCAAAACAGAAAACAGGTATACTTGATACAAAGGATCAAGAAAAGAATGAGGTTTTGAAAATTCTAATACCATCAAACGTCCACCTGGCTTTAGTACGCGAAACATAGAACGTAAGGCTGCATCTTTATCGCGCACATTACGCAAACCAAAACCAATTGTAATAGCATCAAATGAATTATCTTCAAATGGCAAGCATTCTGCATTGGCCAGAGTATATTGTATAGTATCTAAAAATCCAGCATCCCATAAACGCTCTCGCCCGTGTCGCAACATACTTTCATTAATGTCGGCAAGAACCACTGTGCCCGTTGACGTCACACGCTCAGCCAATAATTTGGTTAGATCTCCGCTTCCTCCAGCTAAATCCAAAACGCATTGCCCAGGCTGAATATGACTGACACATAACGTAAATCGCTTCCACAGCCGATGAATACCCAAGGACATAAGATCATTCATTTGATCATAATTATCCGCCACTGAATCAAACACTGCATTGACTTTACCTTGTTTTTTATTCCAGGAAACTTCCTGATATCCAAAGTGCGTTTTCTTTTCGATTTTATTATTCCCCATCGCATTATTTATTGCCCATAGTATTTGACATAATCAATGAAATCAAGTACTTTCGGCCTCTTTTTGACCAAACTGGAAAAATCATGTTTACACTCCCTCTATTGCAATTAAAGAAAAATGAAGATCGTCGTATTCGAAACGGCCATTTATGGATTTATAGCAATGAAGTTGATACAAAACTTACACCACTCAAAAGTTTTACTCCTGGACAACTCGTTGAAATCAAGAACTCTCAAGGTCAATTTATAGGGAAAGGCTACATCAATCCTAACACCTTACTCTGCGGGCGTGTTTTAACATTTGATTCTCAAGAAATGATTAATGAGTCTTTTTTTGAAAAACGTATTAAACAAGCACTAGCACTCCGTGAACATTATTTTTCTAAACCTTTTTATCGACTAGTCTATGGTGAAGGGGACTTTCTGCCTGGATTAGTGGTTGATCGCTATGGTGATGTTTTATCAGTTCAGCTGACCACGGCAGGTGCAGAAACACTCAAAAATGAAATTATTTCAGCACTCATTACTATCATCAAACCCAAAACTATTGTTTTACGCAATGATCACAGTATGCGTACTATTGAAGGACTTTCAAGTTACACTGAAACAGTCTATGGTGAAATAGCAGGCCCCTGTACAATTATAGAAAATGACACCAAGTTTCTTATTCCTGTGTCTGAAGGTCAAAAAACCGGCTGGTTTTTCGATCATGGCGACAATCGTCGTCGAATGTTTTCGTGGATTCAAGGTAAACGTGTTTTAGACGTTTTTGCTTATCTCGGTGCATGGAGTATTCAAGCACTACATCACGGCGCCAAAGAGGCCTGGGCAATTGATGCATCGAGTTATGCGCTTGAAATTGCTCAAGACAATGCTCGCTTAAATCACGTAGAAAACAACTTTCACATTCTTCAAGGGGATGCATTTCAGCAATTAAAGACATTACATCAAAACAAAGAGTTTTTTGATGTGGTTCTTTTAGATCCTCCTGCTTTCATCAAACGCCGCAATGATAAAAAAGAAGGTTTATTAGCTTATCAACGTATTAATGAGTTAGCAATGAAAGTACTTCAACCTGAAGGTTTATTAATTACTTCATCATGCTCTCTGCATTTAGCTACAGACGAATTATTTCAAGCGGTGAGTCGAGCAACGAATTCTCGAGAAAAATTCACACAAGTTATCGCACAAGGCCATCAAAATGTTGATCATCCCATTCATCCACATATTCCTGAAACTGCGTATCTGAAGACCTTAGTCTGTCGCGTCTCTTGCATGAATAGTTAAATTTGCTTATTATTAGAAAAATAGTAGTTCAACAACCAACAGAGGAAAACCACACTATGAATACAGCAACAGCAAACATGATTTATTTTGATACGTTACGTTTTGTAAAAACTTTAAAAGCAGCGGGAACTCCGCCTGCGCAAGCGGAAGCCCTTGCAGAAGCACAACAGGAAGCCCTTTCGGAATGTATGACGACTTCTTTCGCCACAAAAACTGACATTCTAGGAGTATCCACAGAAATCACAGAAGTAAAAGCTGTGCTTCAAGCAGAAATTGCAAATGTAAAAGCTGAAATCGCAGAAGTAAAAGCTGAACTTAAAGCTGAAATCGTGGAAGTAAAAGCTGAAATTACCAACATCAAATCTGATATAAAAGTATTAATTTCACGCGTTAACCGTCTCGATTGGATAATGGGGCTTATACTTACTGGGATGGCGTCACTCGTAGTTAAAGCTTTCTTTTTGACATAAATTTTTAATTATTTTGAGAGAGATACAAATGAAAAAGCAGAAAAAAATTCTAACTCCTATTATTTTATCTTGTGCAATGATCGTCACCGCAAGCTCCTTAAGCAATTGCTCATCTCCTGCTCCAGCCAAAGCAACAGGAGATTATCAAACTGCTGACGTAGGCAAAGTAAATAAAGTTGTTCCTGGGGTTATTTTATCCCAACGTATCGTAAATGTGTACAATAAATCTCTCATGCAACGAGAAGAAATAGCTACTAATAACGAAACAAATGAAAATGTTACTCGTACCCAAGGCTATGAATATGTCATTAAATTAGACAGTGGCTCTATTATATCTGTGGTACAAACAGAAGATTTACACCTCGTGCCTAAACAACATATTCTTGTCATTTATGGTTCTTCTACGCGTGTTGTTCCTGACGAAGGTTCTGAGGAATAAAGTTCCGACAGATAAGATAAAGATAGGGCGAATATTATTCGCCCCTACTTAATAACTACGTGAAACCGCAAACTGCGCTAATTGAATAAGTCCTTGTTTGTAAGGAGATTCTGTTAGTTCATGAAGTTCACTAATAGCCAAACTCACTTCTTCACGAGCTAATTCATAAGTCCTATCAATGGACTTTGTGTCTTCAATAATATTAACAATATTGGACAAATAGTCCAACGAACCTGTCGCAATACTTTTTTGAATAAGTTCTATTTGTTCAGAAGTTCCGCGTTGTATCGCACAAAGTAATGGCAACGTCATTTTTCCATCTGCTAAATCGTCGCCAATATTTTTACCTGTAATTGCTTTATCAGAACAATAATCTAAAGCATCATCTATCATTTGAAATGCATTGCCTACATGTAAGCCATAATTTCGTAATGCGACACAGATAGAAGATGAAGCTTGTGATAAACAGGCCCCAAATTCTGCTGCTGCAGAAAAAAGTAGTGAAGTTTTTGAGCGAATAATGTCAAAATAATCTTCCATTTTGACATCTGTGCGATGCTTTAGAGCTAATTGTTTTATTTCACCCCGTGAAATATTTTTTCCTATATCAGCAAATACATCAAGAATATTTAAATCCCGAGCAGCTAAAATCCACTGAAATGATTGGGTAAATAAAAAGTCGCCGACAAGAATGCAAGCCTTGCTTCCCCAAATTTCATTCGCCGTCTTTTGACCTCTCCGCAAGGTCGACTCATCCACAACATCATCGTGCAAAAGTGTCGCTGTATGAAAATATTCTAGCGCCGCTGCAAGTCCAATCTGTTTAGTTCCAGTATAAAAACAAGCCTTTGAAGACAACAGCATCATCAAAGGACGGAGTCTCTTTCCACCACTGTTAATGAGATGCCCACAAAGATTACCAATTAATGAAATTTCATTCTCTATAGGTTCAGAAATAAACCTCTGAACATCTGCAAGATCCTCAGAAACTAAATTTTTTATATCATCAAGTGTGTTTAACATAGGCTCGGCATCCTATGCTGAGTTTGATGCAGTGTCAAGCTTTTCCTCTTTCGCAGAATGAATCGTCATTTGCGGGAAAGGCATATCAATATTAGCTTTCTTGAAAGCCACTTTAATTTCTTCCTGCAACGTATTTTTTAAATCACTATAATGGATAGTTGTTCCCCACACCGAAAATTTTATATTCAATGTTGAAGCACCAAAATCAGAAATAATAACTTTTGGTTCAGGATCTGATACAGAAAATGCATTATTTCTTGCCACATTCAATAGCACTGTTTTTAGCGTCTCAAAATCGACATCAGATGCAACACCCAAAATTAAATCAACTCGTCGTTTTGAAAAATAACTTAAATTGACAATTTCAACTTGCATGATATTTTCATTAGGAATGCGGACTAACGTGTTGTCCACTGTACGCAATCGAGTAGATAATAAATCAATAGATTCCACAACACCAGTAAATCCTTTCACAATCACTGTATCACCGATTTTAAAAGGATGTTCAAACCATAAAAAAAGTCCACTAATTAAGTTGGCTACTGACGTTTGAGCAGCAAATCCTATTCCGATAGTAAAAACACCCGCCGCCCCCAGTAATACACCTAATTTGAATCCGAGCTCCTGCAATGCCGCAATTAAAAACAGCAACAGAGCTCCATAAAAAATCAATCGCTGAAAAATAGCAGCTTCGTGTTTGGACAAGATTTTTTCAATCACTTTGGCCGCTCGCCCACTCACCCAACTAGCGACCCAATATCCTCCAATTAAAAGAAGGAAAGCACATAAAAGGTGCAAAAGCTTTGTCTCATTAAAGTGCAGAAAATCAAACATATTTTACCATCATTTAAGGAAATAGTTTATTATATACCCATTTGCCAATGTGAAATTATACATTATGAAAAACCATTTTGATATTATTATTGTAGGTTGTGGCTTAGTAGGTGGCACATTAGCCTTGTCTTTGCCTCAAGAATTAACTGTCGCCGTGATTGATGGGCACTCACCAATGCATTTGCAGCCAGGCTTTCTTGCCCTCAATAGACTATCTTGTCACATTTTAAAACTTTTTGGGGTATGGGATGACATTATTGCTTATAGTAAAGACAGCACCACTTCTATTAAACAGATTGCTATATCAGAGCAAGGGAACTCTGCGACTGATAGTTTAATTTTACATGCGGAAGATATGGGAGCAACAACACTCGGGCACGTTACCTCAACCACCGCTATTCGAGAAACTTTACTGCCTCGTCTGCAATCCAAAAAAAATATTACGCTTTTTTGCCCTCAGCGCGCCGAAAATATTCATTGGCCTGATGAAGGTATGGAACATGTCACGGTTAAACTTGCAGAAGATAATAAGGAGCTTCATGCCAAACTGCTCATTGTAGCAGACGGTGGACGCTCAACCCTACGTGAACAGTCAGGTTTTGAGATACAGGAAAATAATACAGAACATCAAATTGTTATTACTCAGGTTAGAGCCAATCAACCACATCAGAATCACGCATTTGAACGTTTTACCTCCGAAGGCCCTATTGCTTTATTACCCATTCATCAAGAGGATTATGTCCTTGTTTGGACAATGAAAGCCAGTCATGTTTCTAATTTTTTAGAGCAAAGCGAACGAGCGTTATTTACCGCCTTGGATGAGGCTTATGGAAATAAGTCATTTGAACATTGGAAAGAAATAGGCATAAGAAAAACGTATCCCATTATTCAAAGCCATGTAAAAAATCCTATCAAAACTCGTCTTGTTTTAATGGGAAATGCAGCTCGCACTGTACATCCTGTAGGCGCACAAGGATTTAATCTGAGTTTAAAAGATGCTTGGACACTCAATACCTTGATTCGCAAAGCACTCGAGCAAAAACGCGATATAGGTAGTGAGTCATTATTAAAAAAATATGTGGAAACTCGAAAAGAAGACACACACTTTGTCTTATCTTTTACTCAATCGCTTTTAAATATTTTTTCATGGAATTTTCCTTTATTAACTGAAGCTCGCAACAGAATTATGTCTTGGATAAATCAATCTGCTTATATTAAACAAGCGATTCTTGAAAAAACAGCTGGATTACCATCTATCGGTATCAAAAAAGGCGAATATTATTCGCCCCTACAGGATTCCCTTGCAAGGGAAAATGATATTCGACCTAAAAATTACGATATCCTTATCTTAGGTAATCGCTTAGTAGGCAGCAGCCTTGCTTGCGCCCTTAATTCTCGTTACCGCATTGCCATTCTTGATAAAGCTTCTACTCCCACGCCATCGATAATTTCAGATAAACAATTTCAATTACGAATCAATGCTTACAACCGAGCATCTGAAGAACTTTTACGTGCCATACGTGTCTGGGAAACACTACCTCAAGAACGTCTCTTTGCCTTTAACAAAGTTTTTGCTACCTGTGAAAATAATGATTTATCTTTTTGCTCTGAGTCCATTGGCGAGCCTCATTTAGGTCATTTTATTGAAAATGATCGGGTAACTTATGCATTACATCAACGTATAAAACAGCTGCCTAACATAGAGTTTATTGATAATATCAATGTTGAAGCTATCCAAAAAAATGAAGATTCTATTCAAATTATTACTCAAGACCAACAAATTTTTTCAGCAAAATTACTCGCAGCATGTGACGGCGCCCACTCTATAACAAGACAATTATTAGGCTTATCCTTGTCTCATCATCCTTATTATCAACGCTGTATCGTTGCGAATATTTTCTTTGAAGGTGATTTAGACAAAACTGCCTGGCAAAATTTCCTCCCAACAGGTCCTATTGGTTTGTTACCTTTACGCCACGGTGTCTGCTCCCTTGCTTGGAGTTGCGATAATGATGAGGCGCAACGATTACTTGCTTTAACTGACGATCTTTTTATCACAGAACTTAATCATGCAACGCTTGGCCGTCTCGGTAAAATTCTTTCTGTTTCAGAACGTCAGTCTTTTCCTCTTAGCGCTCAACATATGGAGCACTATTATGCAGAAAGAACGCTATTTTTAGGTGATGCAGCTCATACCATTCATCCTTTAGGCGGACTAGGAGCTAATTTAGGCTTTCAAGATGTGATAGCCGCTGTAACCTTGCTTAATGATTCTCGCATCAGCTCTCGAGATATTGGTCGACGTTATTTACTGGAAAAATATGAAAAAATGCGCCGGCGACACAATGCCCGTGTGATGGATATCATGACAGCTTTTAATGCCATGTTTCACAAAACTCATCCCTCACTCCATTCATTAGGCTGTTTAAGTTTAAATATCGCTAATAAAGTTACCCCTATTAGAAATAGACTTTTCCGAGAGGCAATGTGGATGGGAACAACACAAGAAAACCTTGAAAACATCATTCGATATAGTTCTTCCCCATAAACTAATATAAAAAATCCCCCTGTTTTATTTTGATAAGCGTGACAAATGGAGCAACCATTTTGCTTTTCTTTCTTATTTGAAATAAAAATTAGTTTTTTAAAATATTTTTCGTAACAATTATTTGGTAAAAAAATAGATTAATTCGAGCGGACCAACTAAGTCACTGCTCTTGCTCGAAGAACTGGCAGGAGCAGTGAAAAAAGACCAGAAAAAGTTTAGCCAGCTAATGCAGCTTTTGCTTGTTCTACTAATTTCTTGAATGCAGGCTTATCATGAATCGCTAAGTCTGATAATACTTTACGATCCATTTGAACACCAGCCTTCAATAAACCATTCATGAAACGGCTATAAGGTAATCCATGCTCTCTAGCACCAGCATTAATACGCGCAATCCATAAAGTGCGGAATTGGCGTCTTCTTTGGCGTCTGTCACGATAAGCATATTGTGCTGCTTTAATAACCGCTTGTTTAGCTACACGAAAGACGCGACTACGCGCACCTAAATAACCTTTGGCTAATTTTAAAACTTTTTTATGACGAGCTCTTGCAGCCACACCACGTTTAACTCTTGGCATTGTAATACTCCTTTAAATCTAATTAACTACCGACCAACAAACGAGTCACTGACTTTTTGTCAGCATCACACACGTAACAATCAGAACCACGTAGGTGTCTCTTATTTTTTGTGGTACGTTTGGTCAAAATATGATTACGAGCTGCACGTCTATGCTTCAAGTGACCTGATTTTGTTTTAATGAAGCGCTTCGCTGCGCCTCGATGTGATTTTAACTTTGGCATAATACCTATTTCTCCGCGTATTTAAACTCACAGCAGTTAATTTTTTGGCAAGGTGTAAGCGAAGCAGACAAGGGAGTGTACGAGCAGTACATGACCGAAGTCGATGCAGCTTACAACGCAGCCAAAAATTTAAATGCTAAGAGCGATTATTTCTTTTTAGGGCCAATCACCATACCGAGCTGCTTGCCTTCACGTTTGGCATCTTGCTCAACAACACCATGTATTTGTGTGTCTTGCTTCAGCCGATCCAGCAACTCCATCCCGAGTTCTTGGTGAGAAACTTCACGGCCACGAAAACGCACCGTAATTTTCACTTTGTCCCCATGCTCCAAAAAGCGTATCAGGTTGCGTAGTTTTACCTGATAGTCGCCATCATCCGTCGTCGGACGGAATTTCAATTCTTTTATTTGAACTTGCTTCTGCTTCTTTTTAGCAGCAGCTTGTTTTTTACTTTGTTCAAACAAATATTTTCCATAATTCATAACTCGACACACTGGCGGTTTTGCCGTAGGTGAAATTTCCACCAAATCGAGCTCTTCCTCTGCCGCTATTCTCAGCGCATCACGAACCTGCATAACACCTAATTGGTCACCGTTGCTTCCGATGACACGAATTTCATGGCTTGTTATCTGCTCATTAACCCTTGCGCGCGCAGATTCTCGCTTTTTTATGACATTAATAGCTTAGTTCTCCCGTGTTTCTTGAGGGCTACGGCCCAATCGTAAAATGTCTTCTTTTAATAACTCCTCAAACTGGGAAAGAGACATTACACCTTTATCCACACCTTCTCGCGTACGAACAGAAATAGTTTGAGTTTCCATTTCACGATCTCCCGCAACTAATAAGTATGGGACACGCAAAAGCGTATGTTCGCGGATTTTAAAGCCAATCTTCTCGTTACGCAAGTCTGAGGTAACACGAAAATTGCTTTCTTTGAGTTTTTTCTCAATCTGATCCACATAATCGCTTTGTCGATCGGTAATATTCAATACTGCTACTTGAATGGGCGCCAACCATGGCGGAAAAAGTCCCGCATAGTGTTCGATCAAAATTCCAATGAAGCGTTCAAAAGTACCTAAAATTGCACGATGAATCATCACTGGGACTTGACGAGTATTGTCTTCAGCAACATAACTCGCATCTAAACGGCCTGGCATAGAAAAATCAACCTGAACCGTTCCACATTGCCAAGTTCTACCAATAGAATCTTTTAAATGAAACTCAATTTTAGGACCGTAAAATGCCCCCTCGCCTTTAGCTTCTGTCCATTCTAATTTTTTACTATCTAATGCATCAGCAAGTGCTTTTTCTGCCTTATTCCAGACTTCATCGCTGCCTACACGCTCATCAGGACGTGTTGCAAGTTTATAAATGACGTCATCAAACCCAAAATCACGATAAACTGTATGAATAAAATCAATCAATAATGCCGCTTCTTCCTGAATTTGATCTTCTGTGCAAAAAATATGTCCATCATCTTGAACCATATTTCGTACACGCATTAAACCATGTAGCGCTCCTGATGGCTCACAACGATGACAGTTTCCAAATTCTGCAAATCGTAAAGGCAAATCACGATAACTTCTTAAACCTTGATTAAATACTTGAACATGCGCAGGACAATTCATGGGCTTAATAGCAAACTCTCGATTTTCTGTTTCTGTGAAAAACATATTTTCACTAAACCAAGAGATATGTCCTGATTTTTCCCACAAGCTTTTATCCATAATTTGAGGAGTACGGATTTCTTGATAACCAAACCTTTTTAAATGCTGTCCAATATAATTTTGTAAAACTTGATAAATGGTCCAACCATTAGCATGCCAGAAAGCCATGCCTGGAGCTTCTTCCTGAAAATGAAACAAATTCAGCGCTTTACCAATTTTGCGGTGATCCCGCTTTTCAGCTTCTTCAATACGAAACAAATAAGCCTTCAAATCGGCTTCATTCATCCATGCGGTACCATAAATACGTTGTAACATTTCATTTTTGGCATCACCACGCCAATAAGCTCCGGCCACCTTCATCAACTTAAAAACTTTAATTTTACCGGTTGACGGAACGTGAGGTCCGCGGCATAAATCTTCAAAATTCCCTTGATTATAAAGCGATAAAACGTCTCCCTCAGGAATATCACGAATGATTTCTGCTTTATATTTCTCGCCTAAACTTAAAAAATAATCAATCGCTTCATTTCTTGACAATTCGCGTCGCGTGACTTCATGATTAGCCTTCGCTAACTCTTTCATCTTCGCTTCAATTTTTACTAAATCTTCGGGCGTAAAAGGACGCTCAAAAGCAAAGTCGTAATAAAATCCATCCTCAATCACCGGTCCAATTGTTACTTGTGCGTGAGGGTATAAGGCTTTCACTGCTTGAGCCAAAAGGTGTGCGCAAGAGTGGCGGAGTATTTCTAAAGCCTCCGGATCTTTGTCCGTAATAATCGTCAAATGTGTATCTTCTTTAATAGGAAAACTTAAATCCACGCGCTGAGGCTTAGCCTGTTCTTTTTGCAAAGAACCGCCGAAAGCCGCTTTTGCCAAGCTTGGGCTAATCCGTGCAGCAACATCGCGAACGGTTACAGGCTGCTCAAAAGAAAGCACATTCCCATTGGGAAGCGTCACATTAATCATGATTGAATATATAAAAAATTGGTAGGCACGAGTGGGATCGAACCACCGACCACCACCATGTCAAGGTGATGCTCTACCACTGAGCTACGCGCCTATTAAGTTTAAACTTGTGTAAAGCGCGTGAGTTTACCACAAAACGTCATGAAGAACAATCCACCAATTTCAGCGGATTCATAATATTATTTCGATCAAATATTTTTTTAATTTCTCGCATATAAGCAATTTCTGCTTCACTTTTTGTATAACACAACAAATCTTTTTTTAATAATCCTATTCCATGTTCTGCGGACATACTCCCTTGATATTTGGGAGTATTAAAAGAATTGTGTCTAATAGAAGCGAGGTAGTTGCAAACTACCTTTAATTTGAGAAGATCTTCTCTTCTAA
This sequence comes from Pseudomonadota bacterium, assembly GCA_021848965.1. Classification (GTDB taxonomy): domain Bacteria; phylum Pseudomonadota; class Gammaproteobacteria; order Legionellales; family Legionellaceae; genus CABHON01. The sequence goes on along the minus strand of JAJZTL010000028.1, from coordinate 46 downwards.
ATAACAAACAAATAAAAAGAGAAGATCTATGAATGAGGCACTTTAT